>JANOJW010000766.1:0-15545 GCA_031418955.1 Hyphomicrobiales bacterium
GCCCAGCCGCCAGCCGGTCATGGCGTAGGTTTTGGAGACGCCGTTGACCGTCAGCGTGCGCGACTTGAGCTCCGGGCAGACGGCGGCGATGGTCGCAAATTTGCGGCCGTCGAACAGGATGTGCTCGTAGATGTCGTCCGTCAGGATGGCGACGTCGGGGTGACGCAGCAGCACCTCGGCAAGGCCCGCGAGTTCTGTCGCTGAATAGACCGCACCCGATGGGTTCGACGGTGAATTGAGAACCAGCCAGCGCGTCGCCGGCGTGATCGCCTCGGCGAGCGCCTCGGGCGTCAGCTTGAACCCGGTTTCGGCGCTGCACGACACGATCACCGGCGTGCCGCCGGCGAGCTGCACGATCTCGGGGTAGGAGATCCAGTAGGGCGCCGGCACGATCACCTCGACGCCGGCCTCCACCGTTGCCATCAGCGCGTTGAACAGCACCTGCTTGCCGCCGTTGCCGACCACGAGGTTGGCTGGCTCGTAGGCGAGCCCGTTGTCGCGGCGGACTTTGTCGATGATGGCAGCCTTCAGCTCGACCGTGCCCGTCACCGTGGTGTAGCGCGTCTGGCCGGCGCGGGCTGCCTTGAACGCTGCCTCGATGACATGATCCGGCGTCGGGAAATCGGGCTCGCCAGTGGTCAGCGAGACGATATCGGCGCCCGCGGCCTTCATCTCGCGGGCGCGCTGCGCAGCGATCGTGGAGGCCGACGTCACGACACGCCCCATCCGGGCAGCGATCTTCATGGGCGGGGGCCTCCGTTGCGAACCTGCCGACCACTGTCTCGCATCGATCGCCTGAGGGCAACGGCGGATGCTTACCGGCGGCGACTCTCATCCTGCCGCATCGGCATGGCAATCACCCAAAGAGGCCCGTACGGTCACACCAGACGAGACTATCAGGTGTCATCGTCGGGCTATCATCATCGGGCTTGTCCGGCTTGTCCTGATGATGACAACCGATAGGTTGTCGTCCGGCCGCTCCGGGTCTCGCCTGCGGACATCGGGCGTAAGCGTCTGTTGGCTGTGCGCGCAAATCTGCATAACGACCCTGCGTCGCGTGCGATCAACTCGAGATCAGGACGGACCGCGCATCGGCGCGCATGCGTTCGACCATCGCGGCGAAACCGTTCGAGCGCTGCGGGGTGAGGTGCTCGCGCAGTCCCAATTCGGCGAAAATGCCGTGGTGGTCGGTCTCGATGATGTCTTGGGCCGTGCGGCCCGAGCAGGCCGCGAGCAACACGGCGATGAGCCCGCGCACGATGTGGGCGTCGCTGTCGCCGATGAACTTGACGACCGGCCCGTCCGTGCCGGGATCGAACCGGGTCATCAGCCACACTTGGCTGGCGCAGCCGCGAACCTTGTTGGCGTCGGTGCGCGAGGAGTCGGGCAGTGGCTCGAGGCCGCGGCCGAGTTCGATCAGATAGCGGTAGCGATCCTCCCAATCGTCGAGGATCGCGAAATCGGCACGAATGTCGTCGAGTGTCGGCGACGCAGTCATCGGACGAGCCTGCAGGTGACGGGCATTCCCCATCACTTGGCCCGGCAGCCGCACGAGTGCAAGGGTATCGGCCAGGCTTTGGCGCCGCGGCCCCGTGTCGGCGAGATCAAGCGCCCTGACGTTTGCCGCGCCAAGCCGGCGCGAGGTCGGTCGGCGTCAGCGTGCTGGCCGGTTGCGGGTGGGCAACTGAAGGCCCCTGAAGAGCCGGTTGCAGCGAGGTGCGTGCCGGGCCGGCCGGGGCTGCGTCCTTCGGCTGCATGCGCTCGGTGGCGACGTCCATGGCGACGCGGACGCCGAACTCGAGCTTCTGCTTGAAGGTTCCCCAGGCTTCCGAGCCGCGCTGGCACATCGCCGGGTTGCGGTCGCAGAAGGTCGCAGCCTGGTGCGCAACATTCGACACGGACTTGTAGAGCTTCTCCTGCTGCTGGGCATCCGTCGGCAGTACGAGCACGACGACGCCCAACCAGAAGGCGGTGCGGAACAGAAACATGACGCATTCCCCTCGTTTCGGGCCTTCCGTTTCCCCCGGAGCCCTTGTTTCGACACTGCCGTTCTAGCAGCGGCGGGCAAAGGTCCGCCCAAAGCGGGCGTGGCGTTTAGCGGCGAATTCGCGATGCAATTGAGCGGAGAACAGGAAATCGGCTTAAGAGATTGGAAAGATGTGGATTTTTGAACTTGCGCCGAGTGTTCGAAGAGGGAGCGAAACTTCAACTTTCCTTAAGCCTGTCCGTCGATAGTCGAGGTTGGGTGATTTGGCCGTCAAACGGCGGGTAGGGCGTGATGATCGACAAGGATTTTCTCTCCGGGGCGAAAGTCAACGCGTACTTTCGCGACTGGGTGCATCCGACCGTGCGCGGCGACGAGGTCGCGAAGGCGCGCCATTCCTCGCTGATCGCCTCACACATGCTCGGTGGTCTCGTTTCGGCGTTCGTGTTCGCGGGTTATTTCGCCTGGGCCGGAGCGCCGGGCTTTGCCACGGCGGTCGCTGCCGGCTGCTTCCTGGCCCCGATCGGGATCGCGCTGTTCTTGTCGCGCACCGGCATGCTGCCGGTCGCGCATCTGCTGTCGGCAGCCCAATTGACCGCGCTGGTAACGCTCGCCTCGGCGCTGTCGGGCGGCACGCAATCGTTCGCCCTGCTCTGGCTCGCCATCGTGCCGCTCGAGGCGGCGCTGTCGGCCGACCGGCGCATGATGCTGATCGCGACGGGGCTCGCGGGCGCCGCACTCGCGGGGCTGCATCTGGCGACGGGCGCTGGCTGGCTGCCCGATCCCGTCGGGCTGCCGATCAGCAGCCGGGACGCGGCCTTCGCGACGTGCCTCGGCGCCGTCGGCTATGCCGGCGCGCTGGCGGCCAACATCCAGCAGATCCACCGCGGTGCTGCGCGCGAGCTGGAGGCCAGCCGCGAGCGCTACCGGCTGATCGCCGAGAATGCCAACGACCTGATCACGCGCCATGAGGCGGGGGGCCAAATCACGTACGCCTCGCATGCGAGCCAGGACCTGCTTGGGCTCGCGCCAAACGCTCTGATCAGGGACGGCTTCGAGGCCGCGCTCGCCGACGATGATCGTGCCCGCTATAGGGCCGCGATCGGCCATTGCCTGGAAGCCGGCAAGGCGGTCGCCGAGGAATTCCGCATCGCGCGCGACGGTACCGAGACGTGGATCGAGATGCGCGCCCAGCGGGCGGAGGGCGAGCCCAATGCCCGCTATGTCGTCGCCGTGACGCGCGACGTCACCAAGGCCAAGGCCGAGGCGCTCGAGATCGCCAAGGCGCGCGAGGACGCGGAGCGGGCGAGCCGCGCCAAGTCGGCGTTCCTTGCCACCATGAGCCACGAGCTGCGAACGCCGCTGTCCTCGATCATCGGCTTTGCCGAGATCCTGCATCGCGATTTGCTGATCAAGGAGCGCGAGCCCAAGCTCGCCGACTACTGCCGCATCATCCATCAGAGCGGTGAGCACCTGCTGAGCCTGGTCAAGGATCTGCTCGATGTTTCGCGCATCGAATCGGGCAAGCTCGTCATCGAGCCGGAACCATTCGCGCTGGCCGACGTTGCCGTGCAAACCGTCGAGGCGATGCGGCCGCTCGCCGACGGCAAGGCGATCCGCCTCGTCACGGCGATCGAGCCCAACCTGCCGGACCTGCTGGCCGACCGCCGTGCGACACGACAGATCCTGATCAATCTGGTGACCAATGCGGTCAAGTTCACGCGGCCCGACGGCACCATCACGGTCGGCGCAAACCGGGCCGCAGCGCTTCCTCTGGCGCCTTCCGATGCCCACTCCGCATCCGGCGCGCTCCCCCTTGCGCCTTCCGATGCCCACTCCGCATCCGGCGCGCTTCCCCTTGCGCCTTCCGATGCCCCCCCTCCGCCGAGGTCCTTCAGCGGCCCCCCAGCAGTGGGAACCGCATCCGGCGCGTCGCTCGACCTGTGGGTCGCCGACGATGGCATCGGCATCGCGCCCGAGCACATCTCGCGCATCGTGCAGCCGTTCTATCAGATCGAGACCGGTTATGACCGCCAGAACGAGGGCGTCGGGCTCGGGCTTTCGATCGTGCGGGGGCTGGTCGAACTGCATGGCGGTCGGCTGCGGATCGAGAGTGTGCCCGGCAAGGGGTCGAAGTTCATCGTCACGTTGCCCGCCGATACTGAGATCCCCGTTGTGACGGCGCGCCCGAAACTGGTGATTGACATCGCCGAAATCTACGCCCAACGGCAGCAGCAGGCACAGGCAGCCGCGACCGCGACCGGCACCGTGGCCACTGATGAGACACCCCAGCCACGGTCCGCCGCCGGTTGAGACGCTGCACAGTCCCCCGCCCGGCACTTAAGAACCGATTTCGAGCACGCCATGACGATCTCGCCTTTCCACGGCCGCCTCGCCTTCCTCGGTTTTCTCGCCGTCGGCGGCGGCATTGCGTTGAACATCCTGTACTTGCAGGACAAGACCGTCGCGTCGGCGGCCGAGCGAGCCAAGCTCGAGAAGGCACAGGGACGCGCGGCGGCCGACCGCAGCCGTCGCCTGGCGCTCGATCCGAAAGAGGGGCCGGAGGTCAGGGAGCCCAAGTTCAAGGCGGCGGTCGCAAAATCGCCCGCGCTGCCTGTTCAACCTCCCGCTAAACAGCAAGTGACCGGGCTGCCCGAGCAGCCGCAGATCAATCGAATCGGCCGTCACTCCCCCGGCATCCGCGCCGAGCGTCCCCTGGTCGAGCCGGAGCCCGAGCAGACGCCGGACGTCATCCGCCTGGTGCAGCAGCGCCTGCTGGCGCTCGGCTATGAACCCGGCACCAACGATGGCGTCACCGGCCTCGTTACGCGGGGCGCGATCATCGCCTACGAGCACGACAACGGGCTGCCGCTGACCGGCGACCCCTCGGAGCCCCTGCTGCGGCACATGCAGGGCACGCCTGGCGCCAAGGAGGCGCATCTGAAGCATGCGCGTCAAACGCGGACGCCGCACGCCGAGCAGGTGCAGCGCACGGTGCAGCAGTCGCTTGCCGCGCTCGGCTATTTCACGGTGAAAGTGGACGGGCGTCCGGGCGAGGAGACGCAGCGCGCCATCCGCGAGTACGAAATGGACAGCGGCATGGTCCCGACAGGCCGCGTCTCGGCGCAGCTCTTGAACCGTCTCGCTCGCACCAGCAGCGGGACGAAGGCTGGGACCAAGCCCCCCGCGCGCTGACAACAGGCGCTGAGATCAGGGATCAGATACCCGACAAGACCAGTGCGGCAAGTTCCGTGACGGCCCTGGTCGGGTGTCTGACACCCCGATCTTGGCCTCCGGCACTTGCGCAGGCGGTCGACGCAGCTTACCTCGCGACGATGCGCCTCAAATCCGAGATCTGGGTGAAAGCCCTGCTTCGCCGCGCAACGGGCGCGGGCGCACCGGGCGTCGTGGTGCATCGAGGTGACGCCGACGCCGGCTCGATCCTCGTCATCATCGTGCGCCTCGACGGCACGGTCGACCTCTACGGGCCGGCGCCCGCGGGCCTCGCCACCGACGATGGCGAGCGCCGCTTCGAATGCCTCGCGTCCCGCAAACCGGAAGCCGAAGTGGCCGAACGCATCCTTCGGGAGCGGCGGCTCGATAGTGACATCTGGGCCATAGAGATCGAGGACCGTGACGGTCGGCACTTCCTTGATGGATGGCTCGCGGCTCAGTAGTCCGTCACCGGAATGTCACGCTCGTCAACGCATCGTGTGGCGTTAAGGTATCGTTAAGGCCTTGCGACTTGAATTGCATACTGATGATGCCGTATGCCGAATCGTCGGCCCGTCCCGCATCAGCCGAAGACCTGACGCGAGAGGATCTATGGCCGATATCGTCGACTTTCGAGGGGTGCCCAGCAAACGGCTTGCCCCTGCCCCCACGCAACGGCGCGCTCAAAGCGCCGAGATCGTGATCTTCCCCGGCGTGCGCTATCAGCGCTGGGACGAGCAGCCCGCTGAAGCGACACAGGCGGCTGGTATTGCGGCCAAACCGACCAATGCGAAGAAATCGCGCAAGAAGCGCGACACGCTGGAGCTGGTGGACGCTTGAGGCCCTTGATCCCTGCGGCCAAGTTTTTGCTTGGCGAGGGAACAGGTTAACCGGCGCCCGCGCCATTCGATCGACGCTTGAAATCCCCCGTCCTCGTTCGTCGGGCATGCTCGTTGCGGCAGCCCGCAGGACAGACATGGGCGGGGAAAGGAACCAAGTGTCGAACTCGCACCTTTCCCCGCCCGCCTCGTCCCCCGACTGGCAGAAGGGGGAGAGGGAACTCGTGCCCAGGCCTATCAGGCCTGCCGATCAGCACTATCAGGTCAGGCAGGCGTAAAACAAGGCAGCTTACCGCCGCCTTCGGTGGGCTTGAAGACCACTTTCACTTTTTGCCCGACTTTCAGTTTCGTTGGATCGCAGTCGACGATGTTGGTCATCATCGACACGCCCTCGTCGAGGGTCACGTAGGCGATCACGTAGGCGGGCTTGGCGGCGTGCATGATCGAATAGGTGTAGATCTCGCCCGAGCCTTTGGCCTGCTTCCACTCCAGGTTCATCGACAAGCAGTGTGGGCACACACCGCGCGGATAGTGGTGCGGCTTCTTGCAATCCTTGCAGTGCTTGACCATCAGCTTGTCGGCCTTGGCGGCGTCCCAGTAGGGCTCGCTGCCCGGCGTCGTCGGTACGGCGGCATAGACTTTGTCGCTCATCGGATGGCTCTCACTCGCGCTCGAGGATGACGGTTGCGCCGACGTGGCGGGTGCCGAGCGAGCCGCCCGTGCCGTGCGCCACGACGATCGAGGGGTTCTTGACCTGCACCTTTGGGTGGGCCTCGCCGCGGGCCTGACGCACGGCTTCGATGACTTTCGTCATGCCGCCGCGGTTGCCCGGGTGGTTGGAGCACAGGCCGCCGCCATCGGTGTTGAACGGCAGCTTGCCGACGCCAGAGATCAGGTTGCCGTCGGAGACGAACTTACCGCCCTCGCCCTTCTTGCAGAAGCCCAGGTCTTCGATCTGCATCACTACGGTGATGGTGAAGCTGTCGTAGATCGAGGCGTACTTGACGTCGGCAGGCTTCACGCCCGCCATCTCGAAGGCGCGGAGCCCGGAGTCGCGGCCGGCCGAATAGGTCAGATCGAGCCCGATACCGCCGCCCTGGATCTTGTTCGCTTCGCCCGTGCCGATGATCTTGACCAGCGGGCGCTTCAGCTTCTTTGCGATCTCGGGCCGTGCGACGACAAGGGCACCGCCGCCATCGGAGATGACGCAGCAGTCGAGCCGGTGCAGCGGGTCGGCGACCATCGGCGAGTTCACGACCTCCTCGACGGTGACGACCTTCGGCAGCATGGCGTGCGGGTTGTACTGTGCGTGATGGGAGGCTGCGACCTTCACCCAGGCGAGTTGCTCGGACGTGGTGCCGAACTGATGCATGTGGCGGCGCGCGGCCATGGCGTACATGTTCGCGGTCGCTGGACCATAGGGGAACTCGAACTGCAGGTCGGCCTGCTGCGGGTTGCCCATGCGCGGTGCGGTGCCGGTCTGCACGCCTTCCGAACGCGGCCGGCCAGCCAGCGTGATCAGCGCCACGTTGCACTTGCCAAGGGCAATCGCTTCGAGCGCGTGCCCGACGTGCACGTTGTAGGAGGAGCCGCCGGTGTCGGTGGTGTCGTAGTGCTTGAGGTTCAGGCCCATGTATTCGACAAGCGAGAGACCGCCCAGGCCCGGCGTGTCGCCGGCGGCGCAGAAGAAGCCGTCGACGTCGTTCTTGGTGAGACCTGCGTCCTCGAGCGCGCCCTTGGCGCATTCCGCGTGCAGCTGCATCAGCGAAATGTCGGGCGCCTTGCGTGTCGGGTGCTCAAAGGCACCGACAATGTAGGCTTTTCCTTTGAGACTCATCGCGGTCTGAATCCTCCCTGGCAACGCATGAAACCAAACCTCGAACGATGGCGGCGAAGTCCGCCGCGAAAGCTTGCTTGCGCGGCGGCTGGCCGAGGCGACGAAGTGAGACACGCACTCAAGGTGGCCCGGATGCCCCGGCGGCGTCAATGATGTCGCGACGGGTTTGTCGACGAGCGGCCATGCCGCGAATGCGGGGCTCGCGGCCCAGCCGACGCTCGGCAAGACTCCCATGCGAAAAAGCCGCCGGCCCTTGGGGGACGGCGGCTCTTCTTGCACGCGCAGTGGGTGGCCGACAGGGGGGACAGCGGCCGCCGCCTGCGTTGCGCAATTACGGGCTGGTGCGCTTCTTCAGGCCGGTGTCGATGTCGGCGAACGTGCCCTTCAGCTCAATGCCGACGTTGTTCACGACCGTGATGATGGCGACGCCGATCAGGGCGGCGATGAGGCCGTACTCGATGGCGGTGGCGCCGGACTCGTTGCGGGCGAACTTGATGAGGGTCTGCATGGTCTGGACTCCGTTACTACTCTGGTTGACGCTGACTTCTGCGCTTCGGCGGGGCCGGCATGGGAGCCGCTGAATTGATGCAAATGTAGATTTCATATATTAACAGGTAGTAAATGGTCGTTTTGGTGCAGTTGTTCCATTCCGAAATTGTCGAGTTATATTGTCTCTCGACGAGACGTTTTTGCAAATGAACGAGGATACTCTGGGCGTCGCGCGTCCAATACTGTGCCACAGGCCGCGCAGATCGCGCCGCGCGGCACAATTCGTAGGTTTATCGAGTGTTACTTCAATTGTGGCGGCAAGCCGTCAGGCGCCGTCGGGTTTCTCGTCGGATTTTTGAGGCTCGATCACCAGCTGGGTCTGGGTGACGAGGGCGAGCAGACGCCCCTCGGCGTTGGTCAGGCGCGTCTGCCAGACGTTGGTTCGCCGGCCTCGATGCAAGGGCGTGCTTTCGGCCATAACGCGCGTGCCGATCGGCGCGGGGGCGAAGAAATTGGTCTTGCTCTCGACCGTCGTGGTGGTCTGTCCCTGGCGCAGGTTCAGCGCGGTGCCGATGGCCCCCAGATAGTCCGCGAACGCCATGTAAGCGCCGCCGTGCAGGATATTGCTGCCGTTGCCCAGATCGGGGCGGGCGTCCATCTCGGCGGTGATACGGTCTGGTGCGATCGAGGTCAGGCGCACGCCGAGCAGCTTCGACAGCGGCGGCATGCGCTCCTGCGCGCGGGCGAGCTTCTCGGCGTCCATGGGGGATATCTCGACTTTGGGGTGTCTGGCCGGTTCAGCCGATCGGCAGAAAGCGCATCAGCACGAACAGCGACGAATTGTAAACGGCATGGCAGACGAGCGGCACACGCAGGCTGCCGGTTTTCCAGATTGTCCACGACAGGAACACGCCGATCGCGAAGACCTCGAGGATGCCGATCCAGGAATACTGGATATGCAGCGCAGTCCAGGCGACGTTGACGAGCAAGGCCGCCGGCCAGAACGGAATCGACGTGGCGGTCGCGGAGGCGAGCAGGAAGCCGCGAAACAGCAGCTCCTCGGAGAGCGGCGCGCCGGCGCCAATGGCGGTTGCCGCAATCAGCGGCCGATCGCCGCGAACCGCCTGGAGGAAGATCTTGAAGTCGTCGAGGTAGGTCGCGGGATTAGCGACATAAGCTGCCGCATTGATCACAGCGAGAACGGGGACCAGCACGACCAAGGCGTAAAGATAGGCGCGGTTGCCCCCGAGCGGCTCGCCCAGGTGCAGGGCTTCGACGAGGCCACCGGGCGCGGCTTGTGCCGCGGCGAGCGTCAGCGCGACCGTGATGATCTGGGAGACGAGCACGATCACCAGCTGGCTCGAGGTGATCGTATTGGGTGGCGGTCCCGCAATGCTGCCGGGCGCTGCCGCTACGAGGTCGGCTGCCTGACCACCCAGCGCGAAGTAGAAACCGGCGGCCGCCAGCTGGCCGATGATGAAAATCGCGGCGGCGAGCGGCGCGGCAACGTAGAGCTTCAGGCCTTGGCCTCGTGCATAGGCGGGCGGCGCGGCAAGGAACTCGGCGAAGGTCATCGGAGGCATGCAGATTGAACCTGCTTGAAGCGCCTCGCGCCACTGAGCGAGACGGGGCTGTTGTTTCACACCCGATACGCGGACGACAATCCTTGCTCTCGGGCGCGGCTGCAACTATGGTCCCGCCGCTTCGCAAGTGCGAAACAGAGTCGAGCAGCGACCTTCGCTCTTAACTTCGCTCGCCACACGCCAGCCACCCGAAAGGCATGCCGCATGGGCTTTTTCTCCGACAGCCTCAATCGCATCTCCCCCTCGGCGACGATCGGCGTGTCGGCGAAAGCCCGCGCGCTGGCGGCGGAGGGCCGCAACATCATCATCCTGTCGCAGGGCGAGCCCGATTTCGACACGCCGCAGAACATCAAGGATGCAGCAATCCGCGCCATCCAGTCCGGCAAGACCAAGTACACCGATCCCGACGGCATGCCCGAATTGAAGGAGGCCATCGTCGGCAAGTTCAAGCGCGAGAACGGCCTCGAGTACAAGCGCAGCCAGATCAGCGTTGGAACGGGGGGCAAGCAGGTGCTGTTCAACGCGCTCGTCGGCACCATCAATCCCGGCGACGAGGTGGTGATCCCGGCGCCATGCTGGGTGTCCTACGCGGACATCGTGCTGTTCGCCGGCGGCAAACCAGTGTTTGCGACCTGCAGCATGGCCGATGGCTACAAGCTCAAGCCCGAGACGCTCGACAAGGCGATCACGCCGAAGACGAAATGGTTCATGTTCAACGCGCCGTCGAACCCGACGGGTGCCGCCTACACGCGAGCCGAGCTGAAGGCGCTCACCGACGTGCTGATGGCCCCCAAGAACGCCCATGTCTGGGTGATGACCGACGACATGTACGAGCACCTGCTCTACGACGGTCACACGTTCTTCACGATGGCGCAGGTCGAGCCCGCACTCTACGAGCGCACGCTGACGGTGAACGGCCTGTCCAAGGCCTACTGCATGACCGGCTGGCGCATCGGCTACGCGGGTGGGCCCGAGCCGCTGATCAAGGCGATGGGCAAGCTGCAGAGCCAGTCGACGTCGAACCCCTCGTCGATCTCGCAGTGGGCGGGCGTCGAGGCGCTGAACGGGCCGCAGGATTTCATTCCGATCAACAACGAGAAGTTCAAGGCCCGCCGCGATCTCGTCGTGTCGATGCTGAACCAGGCGCGGGGCCTCAAGTGCCCCAAGCCCGAGGGCGCGTTCTACGTCTATCCGTCCTGCGAGGGCACGCTGGGAAAGACGAGCGCGGCGGGCAAGGCGATCAAGACGGACGAGGATTTCGTGACCGCGCTTTTGGAAGAAGAGGGTGTGGCGGCGGTGCACGGCGCGGCGTTCGCGATGTCGCCGTTCTTCCGCATCTCTTATGCGCTCTCCAACGAGGATCTCGAGGAGGCCTGCCGCCGCATCCAGCGCTTCTGCGGGAACCTGCGGTAAGGAAGCGAAGAGGTGTGTCAAATACCCGACGACCGCGCTCTCGGGTTTACTCGAGCCTTGAATGTCGGGTGTCTGACACCTCCACTGCGGCAGGTGTTTACTGCTTCATCGGCGCAGCGATGCTGCCGCCGCCGAAGATGTGGCTGAGGCGCCGCTCGCGCTTGGTGTCGACCTTGACGGTCGCAGTCATGCCGGCCCGCAGCGGCAGGTCGGCGCCGTCCTTCGGCGTCAGCTTCAGCCGCACGGGCAGGCGCTGCACGACCTTGACCCAGTTGCCCGAGGCGTTCTGGGGCGGCAGCAAGGCGAACTCGGCGCCGGTCGCCGGGCTGATGCTCTCGACCTCGGCCTGCCAGATGACGTCCGGATAGATGTCGAGCACGACCGTCGCCGTCTGGCCGGGGCGCACATGGGTGAGCTCGGTCTCCTTGAAGTTCGCCTCGACCCAGGAGCGGGCGTCGCTGACGATGGCGAACAGGGGCGTCGCCGCCTTGACCTGCTCGCCGGGCAGCAGCTTGACGTTGACGGCGAGGCCACCGACGGACGCGACGATGACTGTGCGCTCCAGCTCGAGCGCGGCGCGATCGCGCAGCGCCTGCTTCTCGCGCACAATCGGATGCTTGGCTGTCACGATCGCCGGCTCGCCGCCGAGCTGGGCCAGTGTGCGCTGGATCTTATGTTGCGCAACACTGACGCGATCGCGCGCCGCGACGGCATTGCTGTCGGCCTCCTCGAAGCGGAAGGCGGCGCCGACGCCCTTCTCCGTGAGTTGTTTCTGGCGCGAGCGCTGCGCGTCGAAGAACTGCACCTTGCTCTGCGCTTCCTTCAATTCACCCTGCGCCTCGGCGTACTGTGCACGGAAGCCTTCGATCAAAGCCTTGGTCTGGTCGAGTTCGGCTTCGGCCTTCAAAAGCGCGATCTGATAAGGCTCCGGATCGACCTTCAAAAGGACATCGCCCGCTTTCACATGCGCGTGGTCCTTCGCGCCCACATGGATGATGCGGCCGGCCACTTCGGACGAAACCTGCACGATGTCAGCTTTGACGTAGGCGTTCTCGGTCGCGATGTAGCGACCGCCCCAGAGCCACCAGAGGCCGGCAAGGGCGATGGCGGCAACCGGGACAGCGACGAGGAGGATGGGTCGCAGGAGGCGCATGGGAGTCGTGCTCATACCGTTGCAGTTCGTGGCTCCGCGTCGGCGGCCGCGTCGGCCGCGTCGTCGGTCCAGGCGATTTCGGGGGTCGGATCGCTGTCTGCGATCTCGATCAGGCGGGTTTTGACGCGAGCCAGCAGCTCGGTCAGGTGGTCCTTCTCGGCCTCTGAAAGGTCAGACAGGGCGTCGGAGACCGTGGCCAGCGAGGTGGGGAGGATCGCCTCGTGCACGCGCTCGCCGAGGTCGGTCAGATACATCCGGTTGATGCGCCGGTCGGACCGGTCGGCGCGGCGCTCGATCCAGCCCTTCTCGACCATGCGATCGAAGATACGGCCGGCTGGCGCCTTCTCGATTTCCATCATGTCGGCGAGCTCGGACTGGCTGGCGCCCGGCCGGCGCTTCACGCGCACCAGCGCCAGCCACTGCGGGCGGGTCAGGCCGAGCGCGCGCACACGCCGGTCGAACACGGTACGCATCAGACGGGAGACATCGGCCGTCAGCCAGCCGAAATGCCGCTCGTCGGTGTCTTGTGCGAGGTCTTTGGGCACGAGGTCCTTGGCCACCACACCTGAGGATTGGTAATTGGAGTTATCATCGCTTCCGATACCATAGTCAAGGTTATGGAAGCCTCAATGCGGCTGCCTACCGGTATGTCTGCCATGCGATAAAACTGGCGGTTGTTCAATGAGTTATTGGGAGCGCCCCGTCAACCTACCACGCCCACGTCACCTGGCGCGAACAGCTGGAGATGGCGCCGCCGCGACCGCCACCGCTTGAAGATGATCGTCGAGACGGGTGACGCCGTCTTTGCGCCACGGACAGCCCGCTCCGCCCGATCGTGAAGAGACTGTGGCGGATAAAGGCCGCGCGATAGATAGTGCGGCGCCGAAACGGCGAAGATTGCGGCTCCTCCCATCTGAGCGTGCCTGATGTTGGCGTGCTTGCTGCGACTGGCGGTCAGCATCCTGCCTCGGCACGGGCGAGCGTGGTTGCGCGGCAATACCGCAGACGAGCGCTGCCGCGACGAGGACCGCTGGAAGCGGTGCTGGCCCCAGCGACGTCTGTAAATTCACTGTCGGTGAACATTCGGCATAGCGCACTGTCGCCTCGCGATCGTTCGCTTCGTTCATAAAGCTGCCTTTGGCGAGGACGGCCGCGACGCCCTGCCGTTTGCCGGGCGACCTGCTCGATACGGGTTGTGCCGCTACTTCACTTTTCGAGTTTAACCCACCCGCCGTTTCGCCGTCTGCACCGCGATCTCCAGCGCCTCGAGAAAGCGCGATCGATCCTTCGGCGTGAACGACGCGTTGAAGCCACGGCTCTCGCCAGTCTCGCGCAGATGGCTCTGCAGCTCCCGCATCGCCAGCGCCATGCCGATGCTGCTCTGCGTGAACGGTTTTCCCGTCGACCCGATCGCTTGCGCGCCAGCCTTCAGGCAGCGCGCCGCCAGCGGGATGTCGCCTGTGATGGCAATGTCGCGCGGCCCGACGCGTTCCGCGATCCAGTTGTCGGCCGCGTCCGGCCCGTCCGCCACCACCACGCGGCGGATCAACGGGCTCTCCTCGAGCCGCATCCAGCTATTTGAGACCATGTGCACGACGAGCCCGTGCCGGCTCGCCACCCGCAGCACCTCGGCCTTCACCGGACAGGCATCGGCATCGACGTAGATTTGCGGCGCAGCCAGCTCGGTCATTGAGTTGCTCCCGCGCGCATGACAGTATTTTGGTCCAGCGACGTCAACGGAGTTCGCCCCCACGGAGTTCGCCCATGAGCAAACCGCAAGGCATTGGCCATATTGTCCTCAACGTCTCCGACGTCGAGCGTTCAGCCCGCTTCTATACCGAAATTGTCGGGTTCCAACTCGCCCGCATGCGGCCCGACAAGAGCGGCGCCTTTCTGACCTGCGGCGTGGTCCACCACAACCTGGCGCTGTTCAAGGCGCCCGCCGGTGCGCAGCCTGCAAAGAAGGGGCAGATCGGCCTCAATCATTTCGCGTTCGAGGTCGGCTCCTACGACGACCTGCAATCGGCGCATGCTCGCCTGATCGCGGCCGGCGCGATCATTGACCATATCGTCGATCACGGCATGACGCGCAGCGTCTACTTCCTCGACCCCGACGGCCTGATGATGGAGCTCTACTCCAACACGTACGCCACCGAGGCCGAGGGACTGGCCTTCATGAAGGCGACGCCTGGCCAAGCGGTCCCGATGGACATCACCTCCGACGAGCCGGTCAAGCCTGTCATCCCCGCCGGCGATTACAGCCGGGTTGAGTAGTTGGGTCGGAAACCGCCGCGAGACCAACCAAAATCGCACTGAACAACAATCAGAGAATCGAATTGGGTGCATATCGAATCCACTTGTCAAGTGGAGTCTTGCAAACATGCGCAAACCGGTCCATATTCGTTTTGCAAAGTCGCCCCGCCCACCCGAACTGTCACCCGTATGGGTGGCGTGCCTCCGGCCCGTAAGGGAGAGCCCCGCGCTCGCTTCCGGCAGGATAGGGAGCGGGGCGCATTATTTTAGGACCAAGATGGCCTCGATCCTAGGCCTAAGTCGATCAAACCACCTCGTGTCCCGACGATCATCTTCGCGATGAGCCCGGTAGATCGAACCGACGCACATGTCGGCCAACTGAACGAGTCGGTCGCTCTTCGAGTTCTTGAGCCTTAGCCCAGTTACCGCTCCGGGCCGAAACAGCTTGCGAACCGCCCCGCGAAGATTCGAGGTAAACTCCCGACTGCCTGATCCATCAATGATGATCGTAGCATCCGATAGAATCCCGGCACTCTGTCGAAGAAGCAGCTGCAAGAAATGATCGTAGAAGTGGTCTGGTGTGCGCTTCAAACGCTTCGCCATTATTTTGGTCTTGTCGACAACCAGCGCGCGAACCTTGAACTCTTCAGCTGATAGCTGCTCGAAGAACTCGTCCCGAACTGCCGCCCTGCAATTTGTGAATCTGAATTCTGGCCGATGGGCCATCTCCCGAGCCACGCGCTCGATGCGCCGAATGGCACGCTGGGCAGCCTCTTCCGAC
>JANOJW010000767.1:0-1766 GCA_031418955.1 Hyphomicrobiales bacterium
GGTGATCGCGGTGTTCTCGGTCGTCTTTCCGTTCCTGAAGCTGCTCTATCTGCTGACGCTCTGCCTGTCGCCGAACGTGTCGTCGGACTTCCGCCAGAAGTCGATCTCGGTGATGGAGTGGCTCGGCCGCTATTCCATGACCGACGTCATGGTGCTGGCGCTGATCATTTTCTATATGAACTCGCAAGGCTACACGGAAGCTCGCGTGCTGCCGGGCGTCTACTGCTTCGCGGCGTCCGCGCTGATGACGATGGCGGCGTACGGATGGGCCAATGCAGTGGCGCCGCAAGTCCCCGCTTCCGTCGCGCCGACGGCCAGCGATCCCCGCCCGGAGCCGAAGCGGGACGCTGCACCTGTCCGGCTCTCAGTGGCGCCGCCGGTGCCAGCGTTGCCACCGAGCCCCAGCGCCGACCGGCGTCGATGAGTAGGCACAAGGACACACTGACGCTGCTGTGGTACAGGACACAATTGGAATCGATCAGCTGAGACGAAGTCATGACGCGTGCCGAAGCGATGAACAGGATCGCTGCCCAACTCGCCGGGTTGCCGGACGACCGCATTGAAGCGCTGGCCGAACTCGCTGAGTCGTGGGGCAAACCCACCGTCTACTCGACGTTGCCAGTCGGTGAAAAGGTAGAGATCGACGCGGCTCTGGACGATCTCGACCGCGGCGAAGGTGTGCCGCTCGACGTCGTTCGCAAAAAGCTGAGGCAGAAGCTCGAGGCGTCGAATCCATGAACGTGATCCTATCTCGTCGCGCAGTGCGAGATTTGGAAAACCAACTCAATTTCCTCATCGATGCCGGTTCGAAGCGAACCGCTCAACGCCTCGAGATCAGGGTTTCGGAGTTTCTCGAACGAACCTTGGCTCGTTTTCCTCGCACTGGGACATTCATCGGTGAGCGCGAGCTTTGGGAAAGCTGGGTGCCTGGCACAAGATTGGTCGTCTGGTATCGTGTCACAGCGAACGAGCTCCAAGTTGTCCGCTTCTGGAATACGTCTCAGGACAGGCAACATTCGAATGACTGACGCTCCCAAGCATCACAGCGTCGACCGACCCGGCGATGTGCGACTGCCGGTCGACCTCGCGAAGGTGCCGACCGACGCGCATCTCGTCTACATCGGCCACGTGCGCTCCGACTGGAGCGGTGACGAGACGCCCAAGAACCCGACTGAGGCACGTGCTCGGCAGGGCGCCGCCCGCATCGTCGTGGCCGAGCCCTATCGGCCGGGGCTCAAGGGCCTGCGGAACTACTCGCACGTGTTCGTGCTGGTCTGGCTCGACGGCTCGCGGCGCGACATCATCGTGCACCAGCCGCGGCACCTGCACGAGCCGCGCGGCGTGTTCGCGATGCGCTCGCCGCTGCGGCCAAACCCGATCGGGCTGTCGGCGGCGCGCCTCGTCGCGGTCGACGAGACGGCCGGCATCGTCACCCTCGACGCCATCGATTTTTCCGACGGCACGCCGGTGATCGACATCAAACCCTATCGCCCCGGCATCGACGCCATCCCCGACGCTCTGATAGGCTGAGTTCTCCACGACAGGAGCCCCCCCATGTCCGTTGCCACCAACGACGACCTCAAAGCCATCAAAACGGTCGTGCAGACCTATCTCGATGGCCTGTACGACGCCGATGCCGACAAGCTCGCGTCGATCTTTCTGCCGACGAGCGCGCTCACGTCCGTCGCCGCGGACGGCCGCGTGCAGGTGATCCCGCGCGAGGACTGGCTCGCCATGACGCGAAAGCGCAAGCCCGCCGGGCCAGC
>JANOJW010000768.1:0-2171 GCA_031418955.1 Hyphomicrobiales bacterium
TGTTGCGGTGCACACGTTGCTTGCGGCTGGGTCCTGCATATTTGCAACTTGGGGGTTGAACCTCGGCACTACGGCAGTGTTGGGTCTTGTGTCACGAGCGTCGCGGGTCAAAACGGCTACGCGCAACTGTATAGGAGATGAAGGAAGGCCCTTCGGGTTCGGCGATCAGGTCGCTGAACTCCGCAAGGAGGCGTCGTCTCACCGTTGCTGAGCAATATTCTTCTCACCCCCTTTGACAAGGAGATGAGGCACCAGGGATATCAGCTCACCCGCTGGGCGGACGACTGGGTGGTGACCTGCCGCACCCGGGCTGAGGCGACTGCCGCCCTGGCTCGGGCAACAAAGATCCTCGAAAAACTCGGCGTAACACTCAACCGGGAGAAAACCCGGATCGTGCACATCGCCCAGGGCTTCGAGTTTCTCGGATTCAAGATCGGGCGCAGCAAAGGCCGATTGAGGCTGAGTCGCGATCGGATCACGTCCAAGTTGAACCGACAGAATCTCTACGCCATCCCTACTCAGAAGTCGCTGGACCGGTTCAAGGATCAGATCAGGGCCCTGACGCAGAGGAAAGTCCCTCTGCGCATGCGCGCAACTATACGGGAGATGAAGGAAGGCCCTTCGGGTTCGGCGATCAGGTCGCTGATGGCAACGCGGAACACGTAGCGAGCGAGATAGCGCAGCACGGCCTCGGCACCATTGCCCCAGGCCGTGCAATGGATCACCCAAGCCTTCTGGGCTCCAACCGGCTCGGCCTGATGGTCGTGCTGGCCTTCCTGCTGGTTGGATTCGCGCTGTTGTGGCCGGTGCGCGAAGAGCGGGCGCAACGCCTCCATTGACGCGCGCGCCGGCCGGCCGCAGGCTCGCGGTCTCAACTGGAGCCCAGGAGCGCACCATGATCGTGGCCATCGTCAATTTCCAACTGCCCGCCGACGTCACCGCCGAGCAGGCGCGCAAGCTCTACGCCGACTCCGCGCCGCAGTACCGGGCCATGAAGGGCCTGGTGCGCAAATACTATCTGTGGGACGGCGAGCGACGGATCGGCGGCGGAGTCTATCTCTGGGAGTCGCCGGCGGCGGCCGACGCGGTCTACACCGCCGAGTGGAAGGCCTATATCAAGCAGCGCTACGGCCGCGAACCGGAGATCACCTACTTCGACTCGCCGGTGATCGTCGACAACGAGATCGGCGCGACCAAGATCGTGGCCTAGCGCACCGACCTTGCCTCGGGCAGAACGAGATCGGGCCGACGCTTCTCGAGCAGAGCTCCATGTCAGCCCTTGAGGGTACTGCGTCGCCGTCAGCGGTTCGTACTCGCAGTGGCGGCTTCAGGAGGGGAACCTGTCGCGCCCGGGGCTGGGCGAGATCGTCTTTCGAGCTACGCGCAGGTTTTCAAGGACATTCTTGGCGAGCGCGACCGAATGATCATACCGCGTCTCGGGGGCCCGCATCACGCAAAACGACCACGCTAATCGGCTTGACGCGGCCGATTGTCTTGAAAGAGGAGTTTTAAATGGATTGACGGCCGCTCGTCACGCTTTTCAGAACTTCCCCGAAATCTTCTGGTTGCTCAGAGAACTGGAGAACATCTGCAGGGATCTTCACCCAATCCTGGGCGCTGCTGGTCCATATATGGACGTCCGGTCGGATTTGTTTGGTATTCATGAGAGTGCCAGGCATTAGCTTCGCCAGCCCCGGCGTATAGGCGCCGAGCCCATAAATGACATTTCCGCACGTTGCACAGCTATAACGCGGGTTTCGGTTGCCAGCGTCTGACACACGCTCCCAACAGGAAAGCTCACCCCTTACGATGAGATCGGAGACGGGGATCACCATGCCCATCCCAAAAGCGCTGCCGCTACGCTTTTGGCAATTTCCGCAATGGCACACGTATGTTAACAGCGGGGCACTCAGCACCTCATACGTGACACGACCACAATTGCATGTTCCGGAGATATTCAACGCCATTTCCTTTTTCCCTTCGCTTCAGGAGCAATACGCAGGCAAGTAGAGCTGGGCCGGCTGCCACAGAAGGGCGGGCGCCGATCAAAGCGGCACCGTTGCCCGCGAGTGGATCGGGGAGAACGCATCTGGATTCAACGCCCCGGCGCCCGTCATCACCGAAGGGCCGGTTACGATGCGGCTTCAGGCGGCAGAGGCGATCTGCCACGA
>JANOJW010000769.1:0-2771 GCA_031418955.1 Hyphomicrobiales bacterium
CCGCACGAGTGCAGTGTGCAGGGAGAGGGGGAAAAAGTGCCACCATGCATCCAGCTTACTCCGTCATCGCCTTCACCACCGCCACGGGCGCGGGCTACGGCCTGCTCGTGTGGATGGCTCTGCTCGCACTCGGAGGCCGCGTGCCGCCCGATCCCATGCTCGGCTTCGTCGGCCTCGGGCTTGCGACGCTGCTGATCGTCGCTGGTCTGCTGTCGTCGACCGCGCACCTCGGACGGCCGGAGCGGGCCTGGCGCGCCTTCTCGCAATGGCGTACGTCGTGGCTCTCGCGCGAGGGGGTGGCTGCGGTCGCGACCTTCGTGCCGCTCGCGCTCCTGGCGCTCGGGTGGATCGGTCTCGGCACGATCGGCGGTGTCGTGAAGCTGATCGCTTTTCTCGCCGCCGCGCTCGCCCTGATCACCGTCTATTGCACCGGCATGATCTATCAGTCGCTGCCGACCATCCGCGCCTGGGCGCATCCGCTGGTGACGCCGGTGTATCTGGTGCTGGCGCTGGCTTCGGGCGCCGTGCTGGCGCTGTTCGCGCTGCGCCTGTTCGGCCTCGCGCGGCCGGGCTTCATCTGGCTCACCGTGCTGCTGCTGGGCGTCGCCGTGGTGCTGAAAAAACTCTACTGGTCGCGGATCGACACGGCGCCACGCACGTTGACGCCGGGCGATGCCACGGGGCTGAAGCGCTTCGGCACCGTGCGCCAGCTCGAGCCGCCGCACACGCAGGCGAACTACGTCATGCGCGAGATGGGCTATACGGTGGGCCGCCGCCACGCCCTGAAATTGCGCAACCTCGTCCTCGCCGGCTTCGGTCTGGCGATGGTGCTGCTTGCGCTCTCGGCCCTCACCGGCGAAGGCACCCTCGCCATGCTGCTGGGGATTGCGGCAACCCTTGCGGTCGGCTTCGGTGTGCTCGTCGAGCGCTGGCTGTTCTTCGCCGAGGCCGAGCACGTGGTCATGCTCTACTATGGCAAGGCGGCGGCGTGAGCCGCTTGTCGCCTCCCAACCAATCGACGGACGGTGGGTCATGTCATTTCTAGGCCTGTTGGCACTGGCGCTGCTCGCGGCGATCTCGGTCATCCTGTTCGTCGCCTCGCGACGCCCCGACAACAGCCGCTTCGCCCGCTCGATCCGCATCCGCGCGACGCCCGAACGGCTGTTTCCCCTGATCAACGATCTGCGCGCCATGAACCGCTGGAACCCCTACGCCAATCGCGACCCCGCGATGACGAGCGCCTACAGCGGGCCAGATGCGGGCCCCGGCGCGACCTTCACGTTCGCTGGCAAGAAATCGGGCACTGGCCACATCGCCATCACCGACGCTCGCGAGCCGCGCGAGGTCACGTTGCGCCTCGTCATGTCGGCGCCGTTCGCCTGCGACAACCGCGTCGAGTTCGCGCTCGAGCCGAAGGGGGAGGAAACCGAGGTGACCTGGGCGATGTCGGGCAAGGCCTCG
The DNA here is from genome assembly GCA_031418955.1 of Hyphomicrobiales bacterium. Lineage (GTDB taxonomy): Bacteria > Pseudomonadota > Alphaproteobacteria > Rhizobiales > Hyphomicrobiaceae. Next base: position 1,462 of record JANOJW010000769.1, read on the forward strand.
TTCATGTCCAAGGTCGCCTGCACGGTTCTCAATATGGACAAGATGCTGGCCAAGGATTTCGATCAAGGGCTCGCAGACCTCAAGGCGATCGCCGAGAAATCGTAATGCCGCACGTCGCGTTCACAGCCAACATCCAGCGCCACGTCGGCTGCCCGCAGATGGAGGTGGTGGCACGAACCGTGCGCGAGGCGCTGGAGGCTGTGTTCGCTGCAAATCCCACAGCCCGCAGCTACGTGCTCGATGATCAGGCGGCACTGCGCAAGCACATGAGCATCTACGTCGACGGCTGCCTGATCCGCGACCGCTCTGGCGCTCGATGGCACCGGCGGCCGCCTCGCCATGGGCTCGACGACCGGCGGCCTGTGGGTCAGCGAGGACCGCGGTGACAGCTGGAGCGAGGTGACACACACGCTGCCGCCCATCTACGCCGTGCGCTTTGCGTGACCGTCGGGTAGAAGGCCGTCTGCACTTGCGGTCGAGACCCGACAGCGCAGTGCCGCGTGATGTCGGGTCTCGCCAGAGCAGGGCTCTACCCGACCTACGCAGGGACAATGTACAATCATCCCATCGCGACAAGGTGATGCTGATGATGCAAACCGTTTCCATTCCCGATCGCGGCGGGCTGTTCAAGACCGGCGGCGAAAACTCGACCGACATGGCCCTGCCGATCTATGCCAGACGCCGGCTCGGCTGGCCGGGCTGGTTCTTTGGACTGATCGTCTTTGCCCTGTTCACCATGAGCGTCGCGTCGTTGGTCGAAGGCGACCGCACGGGTCTCCTCGTCTTGGCCATCGCTCTTGCAATCGCCGGCGTGCTGCTGCGATGCGCGGGCTTCCCCGATCAGCTCGGCCGCCCTTGCGTCGAGATCAGCGCCGAGGGCTACACGGATGCCCGCAATCGCCGGGCGCCGATCACGGTTCGATGGTCCGACGTCGAGTGGGCCGGCATGAACTACGCCTACGCGCGCCACCACCATGATCACCCGTTCATCGTGCGACTGCGACGGACCGGCGAACGGACGCGGCGCGACCCGCCGCAGTTGTCCTTCGCGTTCGTGCAGGTGCGCTCGCTCGCGTCGAACGAGATCTGGCTGAACCTGACCGGGCTCGACGTGCCACCACGCACGCAGATCCACGCCATGAAGCAGCTGATCGCGCGGCACGGCGGCACCTGCACCATGCCGCCGACGTTCTGGCTCTGAGTCTCAGTGCCCCGTGGCCAGTGTCGGCCAAAACAAAGTTAACTCGCAAATTTGGCCCGGGACGCGATTTCTCGACCCCTCGGCTACCCCCATAGCCTCGAGCCTGTCG
>JANOJW010000770.1:0-18713 GCA_031418955.1 Hyphomicrobiales bacterium
CCGCCAATTCGATGTATGCCGCCATGGGCATGGCATATTGGCTCGAACAGTCCGGGGCAGTGACGGATTGAAGAGTTGAGGGGGAGCGATGACTACCGCCTTCGGCTCGAGCCATGCCACCTGTCGAGCCTCAGCCGGTAACGGCGATCCCGGCCGTCGACGGGCCCTGTGCCACGCGGCTACTTGAGCCGCTTCCGCACCGTCTCGACGCGGGCACCGCCCGAGCCGGTCAGGGGCCACTACCCACTCCAACTGCTCGATCGAGCATTGGAGCAAACCATCTCTGAAAACTGGACAAGTCGCGAATTTGCGACCGCTTCTGGGTGCGCGATCGACTTCGCCGCCGGGTCAGCAGTCCCGATTAAGGGAACAGAGGTGGACGGTCGTGGTAGGTCGGGAAGCTGACGCACATCGCGCGAATCCAACCGGCAAGTGATGCGTCGCAGCAAATTTGGCCAGGGCGTCGTTGATTGGCTGGGCACAGGAAAGCACAATACGACTGATCGTCCGCGACTGACTTCGACTGGTTATGGCCCAGGCTGACTATCCCCTACCGCTTCCCCCGCACCCGCCCGATCAGCTCCTCGACCGCGGGCAGCATGCGGGTGCCGGTTCGAGGGAAGAGAGCGTCGTGGCGGCCGTGCGACACCAGCGCCCTACTCGGCCGCTCTGACGTGTGGCAGCTCCCGCTCGCCCGCCGGGCGGACATCGGCAGCGTCGACGGTCACGACGGCGATCGTGTCGCCCTGCACGGTCATGACCTCCAGCGTATAGCCTTTTCCGTCTTGGTGCACCGCCACTACGACGGCAATGTCGCCGGCAATCAGCCCTTGCTCGGGCAGAGCCCGCGTCAGGACGACCTGGTCGTGCTCCGCGATCACGGGCTCCTCCTCCTGGTTCGCCCCTGTCGCGGGATCATCGTGATCAGGCGCGGGGCAGCGGCGCCAATATCCTGCATCCAGACGACACGCACAACCGGATCGCGACCATCCGGACTGGGCAGTGCACCGTCGATCTCGTAGATCGTGCCGAACGGCGTTTGTTGTGAGTCCGCGACATCGTGGCGATGAGCGTGCTCCAGAAATGCCTCGCGCGCTTCATCCGGCCTCGCAGACGAGAACCCGAAGCCGGCCAGGAACCGCGCTTTGGCCGCACCTCGATGATGGGTCGGATCGAGCAGATAATCGACGAGCTTGGCGTCCTCGACGATTGCTGCGTCAATGTTTGGGAGCTTTGCCACATCACCGCTTCCCCCGCACCCGGCCGATCAGCTCATCGACTGCCGGCACCATCCTCGCGGCGATGATGCCGACGCCCCGGGCGGTCGGGTGGATGCCGTCGGAGAGGTTGAGCGTCGGGTCGAGCGCCACGCCATCGAGGAAGAACGGGTAGAGCAGCGCGCCGTGTTTTTGCGCCAGCTCCGGAAAGATCGGGTCGAACGCCGCGATGTACTCGGGGCCCAGATTGCGGGGCGCGCGCATGCCAGCCACCAGCACCTCGATGCCCCGCGCCCGCAGCCGCGTCAGGATCTGGTCGAGATTGGCGCGGGCAGTCGCCGGCGGCCGGCCCGACAGCGCGTCGTTGGCGCCAAGCTCCAGGATCACGGCTTGCGTGCCCTCGGGCACCGCCCAGTCGAGGCGCGCGAGACCCCCGGCGGTGGTGTCGCCCGAGACGCCGGCATTGGCGATCGTAACCTTGTGGCCTTTCGCGGCGAGGAGTGTGCCGAGCTGGTCGGGGAAGGCCTCGCCGGGTTGCAGGCCGAACCCGGCGGTCAAACTGTCCCCCAGCGCCACGATGCGGACGGGCGCGCCCGGGTCGGCGATGGCCTTGCCGTTCGGGACTACGGCCAGCGCCAGCCCCAAAACAAGCGCTCCAAAAATCGGCGCATTGACGAGGCATCCGAAGCGCACCATCTGGCGTAACAGCGTCATGAGTTGGTTTCCTCGGGCCTCGCAGTGTCCGCGCACATATGGTGCGGATCGCGCGTCGCGCAAATCATCTAGGAACAAAACGGCAGCACGATGCAGAAGACGGCGACGCCAGACCCGACCCGCAAGCCGCTGATAAGCCTCGAACATGTGGGCCTGACGCTGTCCAGCCGGGCGGGCGCGGTCGAGATCCTGCGCGACGTATCGATCGTCGTCCCCGACGGGCAGTCGGTGGCGGTGGTCGGTCCATCGGGGTCGGGCAAGACGTCGCTGCTGATGGTGGTCGCGGGGCTCGAGCAGGCGACGCGCGGCCGGGTCGAGGTGGCGGGACACGATTTCTCCGCGCTCAACGAGGATCAACTGGCGCGCGCGCGGGGCGGTGCGATCGGCATCGTGTTCCAGTCGTTCCACCTGGTGCCGACGATGACGGCGCTCGAGAACGTGGCGTTGCCGCTGGAGTTGCGCGGCGACCGTGGTGCGCGCGAAGCGGCCGCGGTGATCCTCGACGACGTCGGTCTGGGACCTCGTGTCGATCATTTTCCCGCACAACTGTCGGGCGGCGAGCAGCAGCGGGTGGCGCTGGCGCGTGCGCTCGTTTCCCGGCCGCGGCTGTTGCTCGCCGACGAGCCGACCGGCAATCTCGACGGCGCGACCGGGCGGCAGGTGATCGACCTGCTGTTCGGCCTGCGCAGCCGCCACAACGCCACGCTGGTGCTCGTCACCCACGACGAGGCGCTGGCCAGACGCTGCGAGCGCGTCGTGCGCATGGCCGATGGGCGCATCGTCGCCGACGTGCGCGGCGAGGCGGTGCGCGCATGACCATCGCCACGACGCTTGCGCCCGCCGCTCCTTCGACCGGAATGAGCCTGACGCGACTGCTGTCGCTGGCGATAGCGGAGCTGCGCTCAGGGCTCGGCGGGTTTGCCGTGTTCGTCGCCTGCGTGGCGCTGGGCGTGGCGGTGATCACCGGTGTGGGCGCACTGTCGGACGCCATGCGCTCGGGCTTCGAGCGGCAGGGCGAGGTGCTGCTCGGCGGCGACGCGACGCTGGCGCGACCGCATCAGCGCGCGACAAGCCCTGAGCGCGACTGGATCGCGTCGCGCGGGGCCATCTCGGAGACAGCGACCTTGCGCGCGATGGCGCGACGCACCGATGCCAGCGAGCAGGCGCTGGTGGAACTGAAAGGCATCGACGACGCCTATCCTCTGGCGGGCGAGTTGAAACTCGCGTCGGGCGGCCTCTCGCGCGCAGCAGTATCAGAAAGGCCGGGCGTGCTCGACGGGCCGGGCGCGGCGATCGAACCGATCCTGCTCGAGCGGCTGCAACTGAAGCTCGGCGACCGCATGCAGCTCGGCCGAACCGAAGTCGTCATCCGCGCGGTGATCGAGGCCGAGCCCGACAAGATCTCCGACCGCATGACATTCGGGCCGCGCGTGTTCGTGTCGCTGCCGACGCTGGAGACGACGGGGCTCGTCGAGCCGGGCAGCCTGGTGCGCTGGCGCTATGCTGTAAAGCTCACACAAGGCTCGGCGGAGAGCCAACTGCTGTCGTTTCGCGATGCCGTGAAGGCCGCGCTGCCGGACGCTGGCTTCACCATTGCCGACCGCCGCGATCCGTCGCCCCAGGTGACGCGCACGCTCGAGCGGCTGCGGCAGTTCCTGACGCTGATCGGCCTCACCGCCTTGCTGGTCGGCGGCGTCGGCATCGCCAATGCGGTCGCGACCTACATCGACCGGCGGCGGCGCGTCATCGCCACGTTCAAGAGCCTTGGCGCGTCGAGCCAGCAGATCTTTCTCCTGCATCTCGTGCAGGTCGTCGGCATCGCGCTGCTGGGCGTGGCGATCGGCATTGCCGTCGGGCTGACGCTGCCGCCGATCCTCGATGCCCTGATTGGCGATGCGCTCCCCGTTCGCGGGCAGCTCACGATAAGACCCATGACGCTGTTGCTCGCCGCAACTTATGGCCTGCTCGTCGCGCTGCTGTTCACGCTGTGGCCGCTCGGGCGGGCGGGCGAAATCCGCGCCGCCGTGCTGTTTCGCGACGAGGTGGCGCCCGGCAGCGCGTGGCCGCGATGGCCGGTGATCGTCGGCACACTGGCAACCGCGCTGGCGCTCGTGGGCCTGGCGGTCGCGACCTCGGAATCCAAGAAGCTGGCGCTGTGGTTCTGCCTCGGGCTGCTGGGCACGTTCGCGCTGTTCTTAGGCCTGGGCTCTGGACTCACCTGGCTCGCCCGTCGCTTGCCACGCCCACGTAGGCCCGAGCTTGCATTGGCGCTCGGCAGCATCGGGGCGCCTGGCGGACTGACGCGCGCCGTGGTGCTGTCGCTGGGCTCGGGGCTGTCGCTGCTGGTCGCCGTGGCGCTGGTCGATGCGGCGATCGTCGACGAGCTCGACAGCCGGTTGCCGAAGAACTCGCCGAACTTCTTCGTGCTCGATATCCCGAAGGCCGAGTACGACGGCTTCGCGGCGCTGGTGAAGCAAAAGGCGCCGGACGCGCATGTGAATCACGCGCCGATGCTGCGCGGACGCCTCGTCCGGATCGGCGACACACCGGTCGAAAGCCTGAAGCCGCCGCCAGAGGCCTCGTGGGTTCTGCGCGGCGATCGCGGCCTCACCTATGCCGACGAGGTGCCGGAGGGGTCGAAGGTAGTCAAGGGCGAATGGTGGCCAAAAGGCTATCAGGGCGAGCCGCTGGTCTCGTTCGAGGCTGATCTGGCGCGGCTGCTCGGCATGAAGATCGGCGACCAGGTCACAGTCAACGTGCTCGGCCGCAACATCACGGCGCGGATCGCCAACCTGCGCGAGGTGCGCTGGGAGAGCCTCGCCATCAACTTCGTGCTGGTGTTCTCACCCAACACGCTTGCCGATGCACCGCACAATCTGCTGGCGACAATCGCGTTGCCGAAGTCCGTACCCATCGCCGAGGAGGCGGCGCTCGCCCGCGAGATCGGCCGCGCCTATCCAGCGGTCACCGCGATCCGGGTGAAGGACGCGATCAACTCGTTCCATGCCGTGTTCACGCGCATCATGCGGGCGGTCAGGGCGGCCGGCGGTGTGACGCTGCTCGCCGGCGCGCTGGTGCTGGCCGGCGCCCTTGCCACCGCCCAGCGCCGGCGGATCAAGCAGGCGGTGATCGTCAAGGTGCTCGGCGGCACGCGGAGGCAGGTGATGACCTCGCACGCGCTCGAGTACCTCTTGCTTGCCGTTGCAACTGCCGCGTTGGCCCTCGTGCTCGGCAGCCTGTCGGCGTGGGCCGTGCTTGCCCGCATCATGGAGGTGCCGTTCGTGTTCTCAGGCAGAGCCGTAGCCCAGGCCCTCGGCGTGGCCCTGGCGCTGGTGCTGGCGTTGGGAGGCCTCGGCACCTGGCGGGTGCTTCGGACCCCTTCCGTTCCGCAATTGCGCAGTGAATGAGATTCAGTAACTAAAGCCAAACTTTCCTTGTCAGGAATTAATGTCTGGCCTCCTTGAAAGCGCCCTCGACCCGGCGCATATTCGCTGTCGGTGCGGCTGCTTCGCCGGCCGCACAGATGGTTCCACAGAGGCGCAAAGGGGAAACTCCGAAACATGGCCCAGTTCCTTCCGCAGAACGCTCAGCCCGGCTATGGCCGCACCGACGCGGGTGCGATTGATGCCGGCCTGCGCTCCTACATGCTGCGCGTCTACAACTACATGGCGCTTGGCGTCGCCGGCACCGCGATCCTGGTGCTTTGGATGATGACCAACGTGCCGCTGCTCAAGACGCTGGCATCGACGCCGATCCGGATCGGCCTGTTCGTTGCGCTGCTCGGCCTCGGCTTCTTCGCCCACAAGTTGATCTACTCGGGCAACGCAATTCTCGCGCATGGCGCCTATTGGCTCTACTGCGCGCTCTGGTCAGCCATGATCGCGCCGTTCGTGTTCGGCTTCTTTGCCAAAGGCCAGGGTCATCTGGTCGGTCAGGCGATGGCTATCTCGTCGGCGACCTTTGCGGCCTGCAGCCTCGTCGGCTACACCACGAAGCGTGACATGACCGGCTGGTCGGGCTTCCTCACCTACGCGGTGGTCGGCCTGCTGATCGCGAGCCTCGTGAGCTTCTTCTTCATCACGGATCCAGGTACGAGCAAGACGCTCAGCCTGATCATCTCCTGCGTGGTCGTGCTGCTCTTCTCGGTGATGATCGCCTTCGAGACGCAGATGATCAAGTCGATGTACATCGAAGCGGTCCAGCACGGCGACAGCGCCATCAACCAGTCGGCGATCTACGGTGCCTTCGCTCTCTACGGCTCGATCGTCACGCTGTTCCAGCATATCCTGAACATCCTCGGCATCACGTCCAGCGACTGATGCACCTCGAGAGGATCTGAGACGCGGGGCCCCGGCAGTGATGCCGGGGCCCTCGTCGTCTGGTCAAGCTTTCGAGGGCGGGGCGGCGGCAAGGATTTCGGCGAAGATTTCGAGTGCTTCGAGCGCGAAAGACCGCATGTTCGCCGGACGGTCGGCGTTGCCGGTGCGGACGGTCTGGGTTCGCATAACGGCACCATGCACGGCGATGCAGGTGTGGCCGGCGGGGTCGCCATAGCGGTTGCCGGTCGGGCCGGCGGCGCCGGTTTCCGAGAGGCCCCAGGCAGCGCCGTGCTTCTCCCGGATGCGCTCGGCGAGCAATGCGGCGTACGGTTCACTCGACGAGCGAATGCCGCGGGATTTCAAGTCGGCATTGGTGATGCCGACGATCGCTTCCCGGGATTGGCGCGTGTAGACCACGCCGCCGCCGAGGAAATAGGCAGAGGCGCCTGGCACCGAGAGCAAGGCGGCGGAGATCAGGCCACCGGCCGAGGACTCGGCAACGGCGACGCTCTCGCCGCGGTCTTTCAGAAGCTTCGCAATCTTCTCGGCGGTCGGTAGTAGGATCTGCATGGCTGCGGTTTCCGTGTGGTCGCTGTGCGATCAGTTGCGCCAAGTTCTGAGACGCCAATGTGGCAAGGAATGGGTCGCGCCGGAAGCCATGATCGATAGGCGGCGCCCGCGAAAGCATGTCGTTGGTACCCGCCTTCGCGGGCAAAACGCTGAGTTCGTGGTTGGCAGGAGGCACATAGCTCGCGAAGTCATGCGGCCTGGCGGATGGTCCAGCGCTGCCGGATTGGAGAGCGTTACGTGACCCAAAACCCTGCATTCGAGAACTGGCTGTGGCCCGAGCCAGCGGGACTCTACTGCGAGCCGGGTGGATTCTATGTCGATCCGCCGCGGGCCGTGGACCGGGCGATCGTCACGCATGGACATTCGGATCATGCGCGGCCGGGACATGCCCACGTGCTGGCGACGTCAGAGACGCTCGCGGTGATGCGCGTGCGGCTCGGCGAGGGGGCGGGCGCCTCACAGCAGGCGCTCGGGCTTGGGGCGCCGCTGGCGATCGGCGACGTCACGGTGACGCTGCAACCGGCCGGGCACATTCTGGGCAGCGCGCAGGTCGTCATCGACTACCGGGGACAGCGCGCGGTGATCACCGGCGACTACAAGTGCCGGCCGGACCCGACCTGCGAGCCATGGGTGCCGGTCAAGACCGACCTGCTGATCACCGAGGCGACATTCGGCCTGCCGGTATTCCGGCATCCGCCGGCGGACGCTGAAATCGCGCGGCTGCTCGCATCGGTCGCGATGTTTGCAGAGCGCACGCATCTCGTCGGCGTGTACGGGCTCGGCAAGTGCCAGCGCGTGATCGCGCTGCTGCGGGCCGCCGGCTATGACCGGCCGATCTGGCTGCACGGGGCCTTGAAGGCGATGTGCGATCTCTATGTTTCGCTCGGCGTGCCACTGGGCTGCGTGCGGCTGGTCGCCGACGCGCCGCAGGGATCGAAGCTTGCGGGCGAGATCGTGCTGGCGCCGCCGTCCGCGCTCGCCGACCGCTGGTCGCGACGACTCGAGGACCCACTGGCCGTGCTCGCCTCGGGGTGGATGCGGGTGCGCGGGCGGGCGCGGCAGCGCGGCGTCGAGCTGCCGCTCGTCATCTCGGATCACGTCGACTGGCCGGAGCTGATCGGCGCCATCGAGGCGACGGAAGCTGAGGAAGTGTGGGTCACGCACGGGCGCGAGGAGGCGCTGGTGCATCAGGCGACGCGGATGGGACGGCGGGCGCGTGCGCTGGCGCTGGTCGGGCGGGAGGAGGACGCCGAATGAAGGCGTTTGCCGCGCTGCTCGATGGCTTGAGCTTCTCGCCGTCGCGTCATGCCAAGTTGCGGCTGATGGCTGCCTACCTGCGCGCCACGCCCGATCCCGATCGCGGGTTCGCGCTGGCGGCACTGACCGACGGGCTGCCGTTCTCGTTTCCAGTGCGGCGGACATTGGCCGAGCTGATGGAGCGGCGCGTCGACGATGTGCTGTACAGGCTGTCGCGCGACTATGTGGGCGATACGGCGGAGACGGTGGCGTTACTCTGGCCGGATCGTCAGGCAAGCCAGCGAGGAGAGGCGCTGCGACTTGCCGACATCGTCGCGGAGCTGGCGCTGATCGACCGCCAGGCGCTCGGTGTGCGGCTCGAGGCCTGGCTCGACCGGCTCGATGCGACGGAGCGGTGGGCGCTGCTGAAGCTGCTGACGGGGGCATTGCGCGTCGGCGTTTCGGCGCGGCTGGCGAAGACCGCGCTCGCGGAGATGGGCGGCGTGGAGGTCGATGCGATCGAGGAGATCTGGCACGGGCTCAAACCGCCGTACGAGGTTCTGTTCGCGTGGCTCGAAGGCCGTGGACCGCGACCCGACGTGACGGGCGTGCCGGTGTTCCGGCCGATGATGCTCGCGCATCCGCTCGAGGACGAGGACTGGGCGGGGCTCGATCTCTCCGACTTCGTAGCGGAGTGGAAGTGGGACGGCATCCGCGTGCAAACGGTCGGCGCGAGGGGCGACGTGCGGCTCTATTCGCGCACCGGCGAGGACATCGGCGCCGGGTTTCCCGATGTGCTCGGCACGCTAGCGCTCGACGGCGTGCTCGACGGCGAGTTGCTGGTCGTGCGCGACGGCGTGGTGGCGCCGTTCAACGACCTGCAGCAGCGGCTCAACCGACGTGTGGTGACGCGGCGCATGATGGCCGAGAACCCCGCGCACATTCGCCTGTACGACGCGCTGGAGATCGGCGGGGAGGATCTGCGCGCGCTGCCGTTCATCGAGCGGCGAGGGCGGCTCGAAGCGTGGATTGCCCACGCTCGGCCCGCGCGAACGGATCTGTCGCCGCTGGTGGAGGCTGCGTCGAAAGACGAGTTGCATCGCTTGTGGAGCGGCTCGCGGGCCGAGGCGATCGAAGGGCTGATGCTGAAGCGGCGGAGCAGTCCCTATCTCGCCGGGCGTCCGAAAGGGCATTGGTGGAAATGGAAGCGGGCGCCGCTGACGGCCGACTGCGTGCTGATGTATGCGCAGCGGGGCTCCGGCAAGCGATCGTCGCTGCATTCGGATTTCACGTTCGGGGTGTGGACCGCAGGGGCGGACGGTGTCGATGTGCTAGTGCCCGTCGGCAAGGCCTATTCCGGATACACGGATCAGGAGCTGGCGCGGCTCGACCGGTTCGTGCGCGAGCATACGACCGAGCGGTTCGGGCCGGTGCGCGCGCTCGAGCCGATGCTCGTCGTCGAGGTGGCGTTCGATGCGGTGCAACGCTCGGCGCGGCACAAGTCGGGGATCGCGATGCGGTTTCCGCGGTTCTCGCGCATCCGGTGGGACAAGCCGGCGGCAGAGGCGGATCGGCTGGAGGGGTTGGAGCGGCTGTGCGGGTGAGGGGGCGAAGCTGGAGTGGAGAGTGGGGTATGGACTGCCGGGGACCATTGCGGTTTGATAGGCGAAGAGACGGCGACGAGACGAGGAGAGACCGATGGCGCGCATTCCACTGATCGACGAGAGCGATCCGGCGCTGACGCCGGCGCAACGCAAGATGCTCGCGGACGCGGCGGCGAGCCGCGGCAAACTGCTGAACCTGTATCGCGCGCTCGGCAATCGCCCGGAGGCGGCGACCGCGCTGATGGGGCTGATCCAGACCGTCTATCGCGTGAACTCGACGCTGACGCCGCGGCATGGCGAGTTCGCCTACCTGACGGCGACGGCGGTGAACGACTGCTTCTATTGAATACCCACGCACACAGTGCTCGGTCGGAGCCTGGGATTGACGGAAGAGCAGATGCGGCACCTGACGGCGGATCCGCTGCCGGACGGGCTCTATGAGCCTGCCGAGGCCGCGATCATCGTTTACGCGCAGAAGTCGACGCGGCTCGAGCCGATCGACGACGCCACCTACGGCGCGTTGGCCCGGTATTTCTCGCCCGCGCAGATCATCGACATCTGCCTGACGGTGGGCCTCAGCAATATGGTCAACCGGTTCCATGCGACATTCCAGACGGACGTCGATCACGTGACGATCGCGGCGGCAGAGGCTGGCGATCGGGAAGCGGGCGGGAGCTGTCCCATCGCGCGGCCGCGCACGCCCGGGGCGTGAGGCCGGGCGTGGCGAGCCGGCGCGGCGTCCCACGATCGACGCTGCGTCTCGCCGATGACGGGATAGCGAACGGATCGTGGTCTCGCGGATCGGTGCTGCGCTGCGTGCGGGTGAGCGCCTGTGGGCTCGGACGCGCGAGCTTCAGCCGCGCGACCGGGAGGCGATGCGGTCGGCCATCGCGATGACGCGCTCGGCCCTGTAGACGATCGGGTAATCGATGAACTTGCCTTCGAGCTGGATCGAGGCGGAGCCGGCTTTCTCGGCCTCGGCGAAGGCTTGGACGACCTTGCGAGACCACGCGACTTCGGTGGGGGTCGGTGAGAGTATCTCGTTCACGACCGGGACCTGGTCGGGATAAATGCACATCTTGCCCTGGAACCCGAGGCCCTTGATGGCCGAGACCGAGGCGCGGAAACCGTCGTGGTCCTTGAGATCGACCCAGACGGTGTCGATCGGCGGCTCGATGCCCCCGGCACGCGAGGCGAGCACGCATTCGGTGCGATAGGGCAGCAGCTCGGCCTCCGACCGCGACCATGCCATGTTCATGTCGAGCGTGAAGTCGCCAGCGCCGAAAGCGATGCGCTTGACGCGCGTGCCGGCTGAGCAGATGGCGCGGACGTTGGCCAAGCCCTTGCCGGTCTCGATGATCGGGACGATGTCGATCGAACCGGATTGCAGGCCGCGGTCGCGCTCGAGATTCGAGACGACCCAGTCGGCGGCGCGGATCTCGTCGACGGTCTCGAGCTTGGGCAGCACGATGCCGTCGACGCCCATCTGGGCCACCGCGACGATGTCGCCGTAGCCCCACTGCGTGCTCATCGCGTTGACGCGGACGTAGCCCAGGCCGCGGCGCGGGCGCTGGTAGGCTGCCACCACGACGGGGCGGGTCGCGACCTTCTCGGCGATCGGGCAGGCGTCCTCGAGGTCGAGGATGGTGGCGTCGGCGTCCAGCCCCAAGGCCTTCTCGACGCGGCGGGGGTGATTGCCGGGTGCGAACAGGAACGAGCGATAGACGGACATTTTTTGGCTCCCGGGCTTGGGCGGTCTTGCAGGTCGGATGATTAGAGCCGGCGCGGTGGCTGCCGCAAGACGAGTTTTTGCGGGAAGCTGCATGCGCGGAGCTGGGGATAAGTGCTGCGGCGCGTGCGCGAGCTGCTCGGAATTGCCCTAGAGGTTCTGCTGGAGGCTCGGCATGGCGGTCGCACGGCGCAAGCTCGCAGTATCTGCGGATAGTCCGTCCGCCTATCTCGGAGTGACACGGTCGGCGCGCGGTTTTGCGTGGCGCGAGCGGTTGGCGCCGGCGTCGGCCAACGAGGCGACGCTGATCAGCCAGCGGCATGGACTGCCAGAGCTGCTCGGGCGCATTCTCGCCGCGCGCGACATCCGCGTCGACGAGGTGCCGGTCACGCTCGAACCGACGATCAAGGCGCTGATGCCCGATCCCTCCACGCTCGCCGACATGGACAAGGCGGCGGCGCGGATCGCTGACGCCGTGACGAAGCGCGAGCGCGTGGCGGTGTTCGGCGACTACGACGTCGACGGCGCCTGCTCGTCGGCGCTGATGCGGCGCTTTTTCCTGGCGCACGGGCTCGACGCGCGGATCTACATTCCCGACCGCATCTTCGAGGGCTACGGCCCCAATCCGGCGGCGATCGAGACGCTCGTGCAAGAGGGGGCGACGCTGATCGTCACGGTCGATTGCGGCGTGACGAGCTTCGAGGCGCTGGCGGTAGCAAAGCCGCTCGGGGCCGATGTCGTGGTGCTCGACCACCATCAGGCGGACCAGCGGTTGCCGGACGTGCGGGCCGTGGTCAATCCGAACCGGCAGGACGACATCTCGGGGCTCGGGCATCTGTGCGCGGCGGGCGTGACGTTCATGACCCTCGTTGCGACGGCGCGGGAGCTGCGCCGGCGCGGGCACTACGCCAAAGGTCAGGCGGCGCCGGATCTGATGGGCATGCTGGATCTGGTGGCGCTGGCGACCATCGCCGACGTGGTGCCGCTGCGCACGCTCAACCGGGCGTTCGTGACGCGCGGGCTCGCCGTGATGCGGCAGCGGCAGAACACGGGGCTGCGGGCGCTGATCGATGCCGCCGGGCTCAATCAACCGCCGACGCCGTATCACCTGGGCTTCATCCTGGGGCCGCGCATCAATGCCGGCGGGCGGATCGGCGATGCGGCGCTCGGGGCGCGGCTGTTGTCCACCGACGACGAAGCGGAGGCGGCGAAGATCGCGGCGCTGCTCGACAAGCTCAATCGCGAGCGCAAAGCCATCGAGACCGAGATGCTCGAGCAGGCGGTGGCGGAGGCCGACCGGCTGATCGATGCCGAGCCCGAGCTGCCATTGCTGATGGTCGGATCGGCAACTTGGCACAAGGGCGTCGTTGGGCTCGTCGCCAGCCGGCTGGTCGAGCGGTTCCGGCGGCCAGCCTGCGTGATCGCATGGGAGGCCAAGGACGAGGGCACCGCGTCGCTGCGGTCGATCGCGGGCGTCGACATCGGCGGGGCGGTGCGCGCGGCAGTGGCCGAGGGCCTGCTCGTCAAGGGCGGCGGGCATGCGATGGCGGCAGGGCTGACCGTGCGCCGCGATCGCTTCGAATTGGCGAAGGAGCGGCTCTCCGCGATGCTCGCCGACACGACCGGGGCGGCGCGGCAGACGACGGCACTGGACATCGATGGCGCGCTGACGCCCGGCGCGGTCAAGGACGAGCTGATCGACCTGATCGAGAAGGCGGGCCCGTATGGCCAAGGCAATCCGCAGCCGCGGTTCGCGTTTCCGGCGCACCGGGTGCGCTATACCAAGGTGATGGGCGAGGCGCACGTGCGCTGCACGCTCGAGGCCGGTGACGGGTCGAAGCTCGACGGGATCGCGTTCCGGGCGGTCGGACAGCCGCATGGCGAATTGCTGCTTGGCTCGGGCGGCATGCCGGTGCATGTGGCCGGCACGCTGCGGCGCGATAGCTGGGGCGGGCGCGAGAAGATCGAGCTGATGATCGAGGATGTCGCCGACCCGCGCCAGCAGCGGTGACGTGAGCTGCAGCCGATGGTCCGGCGGCGGCTTCGGCCGCGCGAGTTCGGCAAGCCGCCGCGATTTACGCCGCGCGCTGGAGGCAGCATTTCTTGTATTTCTTGCCGCTGCCGCAGGGGCACGCGTCATTGCGACCGACTTTCGAGCCCTGGCGCGTGAGCGTGACGCCCGGGGCGTGGTGATGATGGCCGTGGCCGTGATGATCGTGATCGCAGCAGTTGTCGCCGTGTTCATGCGTGTGGGCGTGGGCAGCGTCGTCCTTCTTGGCGGCCACAGTGGAGTCTTCGCTTGCCATGTTCCGATCCTTGGGATGTGTGGCCACCCAGATAACACAGAGCCGGCGCTATTGGCAGATCCCCGCGAGGGTGCCGTGAGCGAAGTTGCCGGCAGGGTTGCGACAGTCGCGCAGGTGGCGTAACGGCTGATTTCGCGCCACATGCAACCGGAGGCGCGCCCAAGCGAGCGCCTGCACGGAGAACCGCCTGGATGACCGATACCATCCTGATCGTCGACTTCGGCTCCCAGGTCACGCAGCTGATCGCGCGCCGCGTGCGCGAAGCGGGCGTCTACTGCGAGATCCACCCGTTCAACAAAGCGGAAGCCGCATTCGAACGGCTGGCGCCGAAGGGCGTGATCCTGTCGGGGGGGCCAAACAGCGTTTACTGGACCGATGCGCCACGCATTCCCGAGCCGATCCTGCGGGCCTCCATTCCGATTCTGGGCATCTGCTACGGCAACCAGAGTCTCGTCGTGCAATCGGGCGGCAAGGTCGAAGGGGGGCACGCCGCCGAGTTCGGCCGGGCGGAGATCGAAGTGGTTGCCGACTGCCCATTGTTCGAGGGCATCTGGCGCCAGGGTCAGCGCGACACCGTGTGGATGAGCCACGGCGACAAGATTACCGTGGTACCCCCCGGGTTCCGGGTGGTCGCGCGGTCGGACAATGCGCCCTATGCGGTGATCGCCAACGACGAGGCGCGGCGCTACGGCGTGTTGTTCCACCCGGAAGTCGTGCACACGCCGCGCGGCGCCGAGCTGCTGCGCAATTTCGTCAACCGGATCGCGGGTGCGCGCGGGGACTGGACGATGCGCGCGTTCCGGCAGGCGGAGGTGGCGCGGATCCGCGCGCAGGTCGGCCAGGGCCGCGTGATCTGCGGGCTGTCCGGCGGGGTCGACAGCGCGGTGGCCGCCGTGCTGATCCACGAAGCGATCGGCCGGCAGCTGACCTGCATCTTCGTCGACCACGGGCTGTTGCGCCACAACGAGGCGGACGAGGTGGTGCGGTTGTTCCGTGGGTCGTTCAACATCCCGCTGGTGCACGTGGACGTCAGCGAGCGGTTCATCGGCGCGCTCGAGGGCGTCACCGATCCCGAGCAGAAGCGCAAGACAATTGGCGGCTTGTTCATCGAGGTGTTCGACGCCGAAGCCAAAAAACTCGGCGGGGCGGAGTACCTTGCCCAAGGCACGCTGTACCCGGACGTGATCGAGAGCGTGTCGTTCACGGGCGGGCCGTCGGTGACGATCAAGTCGCACCACAATGTCGGCGGGCTGCCTGCCGCCATGAACCTGCGCCTGGTCGAGCCGCTGCGGGAGCTGTTCAAGGACGAGGTGCGGGTGCTCGGCCGCGAGCTCGGACTGCCAGAGGCGTTCGTCGGGCGGCATCCGTTTCCGGGGCCGGGGCTCGCCATCCGAATTCCGGGCGGGATCACGCGCGAGAAGCTCGAGATGCTGCGCCGGGCCGACGCAGTGTACCTCGACGAGATCCGAAAAGCTGGCCTCTACGACACTATCTGGCAGGCGTTCGCGGTGCTGCTGCCCGTTCGTACAGTCGGCGTGATGGGCGATGGACGGACGTATGATCATGTCTGTGCGCTCCGCGCGGTGACCTCGACCGATGGCATGACAGCCGACTACTTTCCGTTCCCGCACGAGGTGCTCGCTCGCGTCGCGACGCGCATCATCAACGAGGTCAAGGGCATCAACCGCGTCGTCTACGACGTGACGTCGAAGCCGCCCGGCACTATCGAGTGGGAGTGACTGGCGAGTGGGAGTGATCGGCGAATGACGAGCTGCCCGCATCACCAGCGTCGCCAATCACCCGAACGCGCGGCGTACGAGTGCCGGTCGTTGCGGTAATGGGGCCGGCTTTCGGCGCTTCTGCGCTGGCGTTCGGCCCACGCCCAGGCGCGATACCGGCGCTCGGCCTCCTCGGCCCAATAGCGATCACTCCGGTCACTGTCCCTGCGACCGAAGCGGCTGTCACCCCAGCGATCACGCCAATAGGGCTGAACCCGACGTTGACGCGGCTGCCCGTGCGGCCGCCTATCTGGCTCTGTCTGCTCAGGCCCTACCTGAGGGGTTGGAGAGGGAACTGCCGTCGTTGGTGGCGGCGAACCGCCCGACTGCTGTTGCGCTCCAGCGGGGCTGACGACTGCCAGCCAGAGGCTCAGGCCGACGCTCGTCAATCGGCCTAAACTGATTGAATGAGATGAAGACATGCACGCCACCCAACTATCGCTACTGATTTATTCACTCTATGTTCTTTTTATGATCCTGTAAAGTGCTAATTGGTGCTGCACCGTGGAAACTGGTCGGCATCCAGCGCTATCGCCCGGCGTCGGCCGTCAGGGCCAGCCATTCGTCCTCGCTCAGCACCGCAACGCCGAGCTCGCGGGCCTTGTCGAGCTTGGAGCCCGCGTCGGCGCCGGCCACCACGTAGTCGGTTTTCTTGGAAACCGTGCCCGCGACCTTGGCGCCGAGACGCTCGGCCTGCGCCTTCGCCTCGTTGCGCCCCATTTTGGTCAGCGTGCCCGTGAACACCACGGTCTTGGCCGTCACAGCCGAGGCCTTGGCGACGGGCGCCTCGACGCGCGCCACTTCGATCAGGCCCAGCAGGCGGTCGACCACGTCGGTATTGTGGCCTTCGGAGAAGAAATCGGCCAGCGCGTCGGTCGCCACCTCGCCGATGCCGCTCAGGGAGGCTAGCTCGGTGTAGCTGTCGCCGGGGAACTGTTTTGCAGCGTCCGACGCTATGGCGATCAGCGCCTCGGCGTCGTCGACGAAGGCGGCGGCGAGAGCGGCTGAGGCTTTCGCGGGCGCGATCTTCTTTGCCGCGAGGCGGGCGGCCAATGGATCGCCGAAAAGGGTCGCCTCGCCGCGCAAGGCGTCGGGGTTGGCCGCGATGGCGCGCACGGCTTGCTCTGCGGTCTTGGCGCCGACGCCTGGAATGGACAGGAACCGTCGCCAGGCGGGGCCAGGGCGCGTGGCGATGGCGCGGTCGACGGCTGTGCGGAAGGCGTCCCAGGTATTGAACGCACGCGCTAGGTCGCGGGCCGTGGTCTCGCCGACGTGGCGGATACCGAGGCCGAAGATCAGGCGATCAAGCGGCACGGTCGAGCGGGCGCGAATGGACTTCCACAGGTTCTCGACCGAGCGGGCGCCGAAGCCCTTCCGGTCGGCCAAGTGCGAGGATGCGGCGGCATCGCGTGTTTGCAGCGTGAAGATGTCGGCGGGAGTCCGGATCAGGCCCTCGTCGAAGAACAGCTCGATGCGCTCGTCGCCGAGGCCTTCGATGTCGAGCGCGTTGCGGGAGACGAAGTGCTTCAGCCGCTCCTTGGCCTGGGCCGGGCACGAGAGGCCGCCGGTGCAGCGCCTAATGACGTCTGCTTCGCCTGTCACGGGGTCGGCCTCGCGGACGGCGCGGCTACCGCAGGCGGGGCATGTCTGCGGATAGGCGAACGGCGTAGCGGTCGCGGGGCGCTTGTCGGGGACTATGCTCACGACCTGCGGGATGACGTCGCCGGCGCGCTGGACGATGACGGTGTCGCCGATGCGCACGTCTTTGCGCGTAATCTCGTCCTCGTTGTGCAGCGAGGCGTTGGAGACGACGACGCCGCCGACGGTCACGGGGCGCAGCTTGGCGACGGGGGTGAGCGCGCCGGTGCGGCCGACCTGGATGTCGATGCCCTCGAGGATGGTGGTCGCCTGCTCGGCCGGGAACTTGTGGGCGATGGCCCAGCGGGGGCTTCGCGAGACGAAGCCCAACCGCTCCTGCAGATCGAGGCGATCGACCTTGTAGACGACGCCGTCGATGTCGTAGCCCAGGCTCGCGCGGCGCTGGCTGATCTCGCGATAGAAGGCCAGCAGGCTGCTCGCATCCGTGCAGACGATCATCTCGGGGTTGGTCGGCAGGCCCCAGCGCTTGTAGGCGGCGATGACGCCCGACTGGGTGTCGGCGGGCAGGCTCGAGGCCAACCCCCAGGTGTAGGCGAAGAAGCGGAGCGGGCGGCGGGCTGTAATGTTCGGATCGAGCTGGCGCAGCGAGCCGGCGGCGGCGTTGCGGGGGTTGGCGAAGATTTTGCCGCCTTCCGCCTCCTGCTGGGCGTTGAGCTTGCGGAAGTCGTCGTGGCCCAGATAGATCTCGCCGCGCACGTCGATGGTGTCGGGCACGTCGCGGCCGGTCAGGCGCTTCGGCACGCTGTCGAGCACCCTGATGTTGGCTGAGACGTTCTCGCCCTCGGCGCCATCGCCGCGGGTGGCGGCCTCGGTCAGCTGGCCCTTTACGTAGCGGATGGAGATCGACATGCCGTCGATCTTGGGCTCGGCGGTGAAGCTCAGCGGCGCATCGGGGCCAAGCGTCAGGAAGCGGCGCACGCGTTCGACGAAATCGGTGACGTCGCCGTCCTCGAAAGAGATGCCGAGCGACAGCATCGGGGTGGCGTGGCGGATCTTGCCGAAGCCGTCCGCGGGGGCGGCGCCGACGCGGCGGGAGGGGCTGTCGGGGCGGGTCAGGTGCGGAAAGCGGGCCTCGATGGCGGCATTGCGCCGGACCAGCGCGTCGTAGGCGTCGTCGCTGATCTCGGGCGCATCGTCGCGGTGGTAGAGCGCGTCGTGGCGGGCGATCTCGACTGAGAGCCGCGCAAGTTCGGCCGAGGCTGCGGCCACGTCGAGGGCGTCGGGCGCGGGGACGGCTGACTGCGGGGCGGGGGCGGATGGGGTGGTGCGTTTGGGGCTCATGGGGGCTGAGTCTATGCCCAAGACGGGGCGCTAGGCCAAGCCCGGGGGATGTGGGTGTTCACCGGAACTTGTAACAGGGGCAAAAGGCCGGGCGGGGATTGATTGCCGTCGGGGATTCACACGCGGCTCGAACTGTGCGAGTCGCTGTCGCCATGGCCGAATCACCCCGCAACGTCGATGGGCTTGGCCTCGAAGAGCTGAAGTCGTTGCTCGTGCAGGTTCTGGAGGACAACGCCCGGCTCAAGGCAGAGAACGCGGAGCTGCGTGACGAGATCGCGCGGCTGAAGGGCTTGAAGGGGC
>JANOJW010000771.1:0-2300 GCA_031418955.1 Hyphomicrobiales bacterium
GGGTTCTTCGGATCATCGTCGGGGCTCGCATGCACGGCATCGTCGTGGTCGCGCGCATCGTGGGGGTCGATCGTCACCAGCGGCAGACCCGTGAGATCGACCCGCCCTCCCCGGTCAAGCGCCGAGAGGCTCTCCACCTCGTGCAGGACGGGCGTCGGGAAGCTGTCCGGAATGCCATGCGCGTGCACCGCGATGAGACTGATCTGCTTGGTATCACGCGGATTGCCGAGCACCTCTGAGACGCGCACCTCCGGCACGCCGGTACGATGCCGGCGCATGATGTCGAAGCGAACGAGATCGCCGTCCCGGGCGTCGCCCTCCCCGCCCGGCGGCACGGGCCAGGTCTTGAGGTCGCGACGGCTGATGGGATCGATGACGCCACCACCGCGCGCGCCCTTGCGGAAAATGCCGAGTAGGCGCTGCTTCTCGTGCGCGAGCTTCTTGATGGGCTCGGCCGAGTGGGAGAAGTCGCCGACGTCGCCACCGTCGATGCGCGAGGTGCGGCCGAGGAAGCGGTCACCGGGCGACAGCTCGAGATCGTGGGCGCGGTTGGGATCGCGCGGCAGCGTCACGAGCACGCGGGGCTTCGGTCCTTCCTCGTCCACCCAGTCGACCGGCGCAGCGACGAGTTCACCATCGCCGTCACGACCGACGATCTCGAGCATCGCAACCGCGGGGAGCTTGCCGCTCTGCTTCAGCGTCTTGCGGTTGCCGACGATATCGCCCGCAGCGGCCATCTCCGCGAGCAGCGCCTTGAGCGCGATGCGGTCGCCGCCCTTGATGCCGAAGGCGCGCGCGATCTCCCGTTTGCCGACCTTCTCGGTCGTGCCCTCGAGAAATCGGAGAATAGCATCACGGCTCGGCACACCGGCGACGGGTTCCGGCGCGGGCTTGCGGCCAGCGGGGCGCTTCGGTTTGGCCATGCGGCTGTCGCCGTCCCTCTTCGTCAGTCCTTGGCGCGTTCGACGTACTCGCCGTCCTCGGTCCTCACCACCACGCGGGTGCCCGACCCGATGTGGGGCGGCACCATCACGCGGGCGCCGTTCGAGAGCCGGGCAGGCTTGTAAGACGACGACGCGGTCTGGCCCTTCACGACCGGGTCCGCCTCCACGATCTCGAGCGTGACCCGAGCGGGCAGTTCGATCGCCACCGGCGTACCCTCGAAAAGCTGCACCGAGCAAATCATCTCGTCCTGCAGCCACTGCGCGCTGTCGCCGATCAGGTCCTTGGAAATGGTGATCTGCTCGAACGTCTCGGGCTCCATGAAATTGAAACCCATCTCGTCCTCGTAAAGGTACTTGTAGTTCCTTTCGTCGAGGAACGCGCGCTCGACCTGCTCGGTCGTGCGATAGCTTTTAACCAGCTTCACGCCATCCGAAATGCGGCGCATGTCGATGTGGGTCGTCGGCGTGCCCTTCCCGGGACGGATGCTGTCAGCTTTGAGCACGGTGCACAGCGCCCCGTCGATGTCGAGCACGTTGCCCTTGCGCACCTCGCTGGCGATGACCTTGACCACTGCAACTCTCCGTTCGATTTCATGAGGTTGGCGCCCCCTCAGCGATCCGCCGCGCAGGGCGGAGTGCAGGTGCGCCGATCGAGTTGGCCTGTTCTTTAGCTGCTTTGTGCGTTGCGGCCAAGCTTTTCGCTGGATACCCCGCCACCGCAGCGTGCATCCCGCAATGCTGCAACGCTTTACTGATCCTTAACCGGTCCTGCCCCAGGCTGGAACATACCAGTCGTGCTGGCGTAAACTAGGCGTTGGCCGGCAGATGGTGGTGAGTGGGGCATTTCATGAGCACTCAGGTCGATAACGGCGCGGCCGACGAGCACGGCGGTGCGGCGGATCATCGCCAAATGATCCCGCACCAGGACGAATTCTACGCCGAGTTCGATGTCGATATCGCCGACGATGCCTCCGACGACGAGATTGGAGGCGTCACCACCCGAGCCCCTGGGCGGGGTTCGTGGCAATGTCCCGCGACAGCCGCGTCGCCTCACGAGTCAACTCGGCTTTCACTCCGGCCTCTGCGCCGCGCCGCTGCGCCGATGATCCTCGCCAGCGCACTGGCGATCGGTGCACTTGCCCATGGCGCCGTGGCCGACATGATCCGGACGACAGTTCCTGGGGCTGGCGGCAGCGCCCTTGTTATGCCGCAACTACCCGGTGGCGCCTGGCGCCGACTGCCATCGCTCGACGCCGGGTTCGCTGCTCACGATGCGACCCCAAAAGCGATCGCCGCTCCGGCTGACGAGGGGCCACCTGCCAACATCGTTGACGCGGCGCGCGAAGCACCCGTCGA
>JANOJW010000772.1:0-3766 GCA_031418955.1 Hyphomicrobiales bacterium
ATCAGGTGTTGTGGACGCCCGTGGATGGGGGATGAGCGACAACTCCGCCGCCGAGCGTCGCGCAGACTGGCGGCAAGACACCGCCTCGGGCGAAGGGCCGTATCGCAAATGATAAGGGTGAAAAGTGAATGGCGCGAGCGACGGGACTTGAACCCGCGGCCTCCGGCGTGACAGGCCGGCGCTCTAACCAACTGAGCTACGCCCGCGCAACTGCCGCGCACTATTCGAGCGCTGCAGAATTCGAGCGTTTACGTGACGCCCGCGGCCAAGTCAAGCCGCCGACAGCACCCAGATATCCTGCCATCAAGCCGGAGCCCCGGCACCCTCGGCGGCCATGGCCAGCATCTGGTCGATGCGGCGCAGCTCCACCGCCACGCGGGTGAGGCGCGATGCGATGCGGGTAACGAAATGTTCGGCCAGCGCCGGGTCGGCCACGAACAGCCGATGCATCGCCTCCCGCGATAGCCGCAGCGCCCGCACCTGGCCGCGCGCAACAACGGAAACGGCATAGTGATGCTCGATCAGCATCGCCATCTCGCCGAGCAACGATCCCTCCGCCACGATGTGCGAGTCGAGGCCGGCTTCCGGCGCCGGGATCGCCTCCGCTGCACCCGACACGATCAGATAGGCGGCGTCCCCATCCGCGCCGCGCCGGATCACCTCGTGGCCGTCGCGAAACACCACACGCTCGGCCGCGCGCGCAATGCGGGCGAGTTGCTCGGTCGCCAGACCCCGGAAGATCTCGAGGTCGCCCAGACGGGCAGCGAAGGTTTCGATCGACATGGCGTGGCGTCCTGGTTCGGGCATTGATTGGACGCCAAACTTTCTGATTCGCGGCCGTCGATCCATGGGGCTGTGGGCATGTTGGGGACAGCGCGTGGACGAACCGGAGCGGACAAACCCGTTGAATGCTGCCGACCGATCGGCTATCGAACTTGCGTTGGGGCCAGCGCAGCCGCCCCGTCAGGCCATTGCCCAAGTGCTGCTCCCTGTGCTGTGCATCGAATGCGCAGCATCAAGCGGAGCATGAGAGAGTGGGCAACTTCACGATGTCCCCGAAGGACCTGTTGGCGCGGCTCGGCGGGCCCGAGGCGCCGATCGTGCTCGACGTGTGCAAGTGCGACGACTACGACGCGACGCCGCGGCTGGTGCCGACAGCGCGCTGGCGCGACCACCAGCTGGCCGCCGACTGGGCGCACGAGATCCCGCGTGGCCAGCAGGTCGTGACCATCTGCGTGCGCGGCAAGAAGGTGTCGCAGGCGGCCGCCGCCGAGCTGCGCCTCAAGGGCATCGATGCGGCAGCCCTCGAGGGCGGCAACGAGGCCTGGGCCAAGGCCGGCCTGCCGACGGTCGCCAAGCGTCTCGGCATCGGCGCCCGTGGTGCCGCGCCCTCGCGATGGGTGACGCGGGTGCGCCCGAAGATCGACCGCATCGCCTGCCCGTGGCTGATCGCCCGCTTCATCGACCCGGCCGCGAAGTTCTTTTACGTGGAGCCGGCCGAGGTCATCAACGCGGCCACCGAGCTCAACGCCATCCCCTATGACGTCGACGGCGTGGAGTTGACACATCGCGGCGATCGGGACTCGTTTGACGCCATCCTCGATGACTTCGGCATCAAGGATGCAGCGCTCGACCGCGTTGCCACGATCGTCCGCAGCGCCGATACCGCGCGCCTCGATCTGGCTCCTGAAGCGGCGGGGCTGCTCGCGATCTCGCTCGGCATCTCGCAGTTGTCGGGGCCGGAGGATCATCACGCGCTCGAGCGCGGCTTTCCGGTCTATGACGCGCTCTATGCCTGGGCGAAACACGCCAGCGGCGAGACGCACAACTGGCCCGCCGCCGCGCCGAAGGCCTGACGAGACACGGGGACCACCATGCAACAGGACACTGTTATCGGCGGTGCGGTTGTGCCGCCGACGTTCGGCGAGGCGCTGCGCGTTTGGATGCGGATCGGCCTGCTCTCGTTCGGTGGGCCGGCGGGCCAAATCGCGCTGATGCACAAGGAGCTGGTCGAGAACCGCAAGTGGATCGACGAGCAGCGCTTTCTCAACGCGTTGAACTTCTGCATGCTGCTCCCTGGACCCGAGGCGATGCAGCTTGCGACCTACGTCGGCTGGCGGCTGCACGGGCTCAAGGGCGGGCTCGCGGCGGGGCTGCTGTTCGTCATCCCCGGCGCGCTGATGATGCTTGGGCTGACGATGATGTATGCGGCCTGGGGTAAGCTGCCGGTCGCGGAGGCGCTGCTGCTCGGCGTCAAGGCTGCCGTGCTCGCCGTGGTGGTCGAGGCGCTGCTGCGGATCGCCAAGCGGGCGCTCAAAGGCAATGTCGACTGGCTGCTGGCGGCAGCAGCGTTCCTCGCGATCTACCTGTTCGCGGTTCCGTTCCCGTTGATCGTGCTGGCGGCTGCGTTATTCGGCTTCATGCGTGGCATCGGCGGCAGCACGGGAACCGGCACGCAACAGTCCGCGGCTCCAGTCGCCGTGTCGTTCGGCCGTACGTTGGCGACGGCGGTGGTGTGGCTGGCGATCTGGGTGCTGCCGCTGCTCGGGGTCGCCTGGGCCTTTGGCCGCGATCATGTGCTCTCGCAGATTGGCCTCTTCTTCTCGAAGCTCGCGGTGGTGACGTTCGGGGGCGCCTACGCGGTGCTCGCCTACATGCGAGAGGCCGTGCCGCGTGATCTTGGCTGGGGGATCAGCAAGCTCGAGATGGTCGATGCGCTGGGCCTTGCCGAGACGACGCCCGGGCCGTTGATCCTCGTGACGCAATTCGTGGGCTATCTGGCGGCGATGCGAAACGGCGGTGGCGATCCGCAGATGATGGGCGCGCTGGGCGCCCTGGTCACCACCTGGGCCACGTTCGCACCGTGCTTTCTGTGGATTTTCGTTGGAGCACCCTATGTCGAGCGGCTGCATTCGGAGCCGCGACTCAAGGCGGCGCTCGCCGCGGTGACGGCGGCGGTGGTCGGCGTGATCCTCAATCTCACCGTGACGTTCGCGATTGACGTGCTCTCGCCGACGGCGGTGGAGCGCTGGTGGGGACCACTCAAGCTCTATCTGCCGGAGATCTTTGCGCTGAGCTGGCCAGCCGTTGTGCTGTCGGGCGTTGCCATCCTGATGACCTTCCGACTTCACCGCTCGATCTTCGAGACGCTCGGCGTGTGCGGCGCGCTTGGCCTCCTCTGGCACTTCGTGCGGTGATGTGGCAGTGAGGCGAGGCGTACTACTCAAAGTCCGGAGTCCGGGATGCCCCGCTTTGCCGCCAACCTCTCCTTCCTGTTCACCGAGCTGCCGTTCCTCGACCGTTTCGAGGCCGCCGCAAAGGCTGGCTTCAGGGCGGTCGAGTATCTCAATCCGTTCGAGGCGCCGAAACCTGAGATCGTCGCACGCCTGAAGGGGAACGGGTTGACCCAGGCGCTGTTCAACATGGCGCACGGCGACTGGACGAAGGGCGAGCGCGGAATGTCGGCCGTTCCCGGCCGCGAGGCTGAGTTCGAGAAGGCGGTCGGCGCTGCACTCGACATGGCGCAGGCGACTGGCTGCAAGCGGATGTTCGCGATGGCCGGCCTGAAGCATCACGGCGCTAATCGCGGGAGTTATGTGAAGAACCTCAAGCGCGCGGCCGAGATGGTGCGCGGCACCGACGTCGTCGTCATCATCGAGCCGATCAATTCGCGCGATATTCCAGGGTACTTCCTCAATCACACGGGCGAGGCGCGGTCGATCATCCACGAGGTCGGCGGTCCCAATATCGGGCTGCAGTTCGACCT
>JANOJW010000773.1:0-6763 GCA_031418955.1 Hyphomicrobiales bacterium
GCAATATAGCAACTAAATCATTGCCTAAAGGCGACGCGGAAGTACGCGATTGAGAAAACTTCATTGCCGACCGAGCTCACTTTAATGAATTGGCCTGTCGGCTTCTGAGGAACAAAATCCGCTTGCTTTGGGCCTATTTCAATTGGCTTAGGCCCCTCGAGGTCTCCGCCGTCGTCACGTTCACTTCTCTTGCAGTGGAGGTCTTTGTTGGAGCAATTTAGTATATAGACACCCCAGCCGGGATCGACTTTAAGGATTATGAAGTCAGGCCCCTTGTTCGTGAGAAAAAATTCGGGTGGAATTACAACATTGCCGAGGGTATTTGGCACTACTGCCTCCTATCATTGAACTTAGGCTATTATATTCGCTGGACCACGGGCGACCATTCCCCGCTAGGGAACGGGGTGGTCGCCGGCTTGTGCGCAGCCTACCGGGGACGCTGTCAAACTGCTAGTTCGTCGTCGTCGGCAGCGGCGCATCGGCCTCATGGCCCAAGACTGCTGATCTGAGCATGTCCGCCCTCGATGGGTCAACTGCCGTCGTTGCAGTGCACACGCCGCACCCGCCTAGAGTTCTGGACGGTTGAAAGCGCTGACTTGTTGCTCGCGATCACTACGTGTCGCTATTCGGCAACTCCGTCCGCTCCGGGTCATTCGCGTCGACTTCCAACCGCGCATGTCGATCTGATTTCTAGGCAGGTTGCCTCCGAATAGCGGTCGTCGGCAATCCCGGCTTCGGAGCAAGTGGCCGCCCCTCACCCTAACCCTCTCCCCGTCGAGTGCAGGACGTCGGGGAGAGGGGACGAGAGCGCCTCGCCGCTTCGACCGCTCCTTGCCCACACCGACTCCGCCCCTAATCCCACAACCACGCTGCCCCGCGCACGCCCGAGGCGTCGCCCCAGCGTGGCGGGCGGATGGTGACGGACGCGGTGTCGGCGAAGATGTAGCGGGTCATGCGGGCAGGCAGCTCGTCGTAGAGGTGGTCGAGCGCGGAGAGGCCGCCGCCGAGCACGATCACGTCGGGGTCGAGGATGTTGACGATCAGCGCCAACCCGCGTGCGAGGCGGCCGGCATGGCGGTCGAGGCATTCGCGCGCCGCCTTGTCGCCGGCCTTGGCATCGGCCGCGATGATCTCGGGCGCCGCGCTCTTTTTCGTGGCCCGCGCGTAGTCGGCGGCGAGGGCTGGGCCCGACACCCACACCTCCATGCACCCCGCTCGCCCGCACCAGCAGCGCGGACCCGGATTCTCGCCGAGCACCCCCCACGGAAGCGGGTTGTGTCCCCACTCGCCGCCGATGCCGCGCGGGCCATCGACAAGGCGTCCGTCGATGACGATGCCGCCGCCGCAGCCCGTGCCGAGGATCACGCCGAACACGGTGCGCGCGCCCGCGCCTGCGCCGTCCGTCGCCTCCGAGATCGCAAAACAGTTGGCGTCGTTGGCAAAGCGCACCGTGCGCCCGAGCAGCGTCTCGAGATCGGCCTTGAATGGGCGGCCGTTGAGCCAGGTCGAGTTGGCGTTCTGCACGAGGCCGGTGCGCGGCGACAGCGAGCCCGGCATGCCGACGCCGACCGTGGTCGAGCCGCCCGCGACCCGCTCGAGCTGCAGCACAAGATCGCGAATGGCTTCTACAGTCGCGCGGTAGGCGATGACCGGATCGGGATCGCGCGGCGTGCCGATGCGCTGGCGGGCGAGTTCCTGGCCCGCGGGGTCGAGCACGACGCCTTCGATCTTGGTGCCGCCGAGATCGATGCCGATTCGGTTCGCGGCCGGGCGTGGCATGGGGACGGCACCTTTCATGTGGCCTGCTCGAGCAGGTGATGCGACCGCTGCACCTCCTCAGGCTCGACGCCGGCGCCGGCCGCAAACACCAGCAGCGCCGATTCGTCGGCAAGCAGATGCGCCAGGACTGAGGCCAGCAGTTCCGGCGACCCGGCCTTGGCGTGCAAGGTCGCGGGATCGACGCCGGTCTCGCCGAGAAATCGCACGAGCCGGGTCGGATCCTCGGCCAGGAACAGCAGCGCCCGCGCACCGAGTGCCTCCGCCGTCAGCTGCGTCACGACAATCTTGGGCTTTCGCATCGAGGTCTCCGCGTTCTGCACGGGAAAAGGCGGCTTTAGCGCTTCGATCCCAGCCCATCCTTAAACACTTGGTTAGTGTTTTGGGCGAGAGTTGTGGCAACCGCTTCCTGATTCGGGGCAACGAAGCGGACAGGGCGAGCCGATGACCTATCAGGACAAAGCGCGAGCGTTCACCGGCCGCCGGGCCGATGGCGTCAAGACCGTGCTGATCGTCGAGGACAACGAGCTCAACATGAAGCTCTTCCACGACCTGCTCGACGCCCATGGCTATGCAACCATCCAGACCCGCAACGGCATGGACGCCCTGGGCCTCGCCCGCCAGCACCGGCCCGACCTGATCCTGATGGACATCCAGCTGCCCGAAGTGTCGGGCCTCGAGGTGACCAAGTGGCTCAAGGACGACGAGGAGCTGCGCGACATCCCCATCATCGCCGTCACCGCCTTTGCCATGAAGGGCGACGAGGAGCGAATCCGCCAGGGCGGTTGCGAGGCCTACATCTCCAAACCCATCAGCATCGCCTCGTTCATCGGCACCGTACGCCAGTTCATCGGTGAAGCCGAGCCGCGCCTCTCCGCCTGACTCAACCGTTCGTGTCAATCCTCCCGTGATTGGACTGATAGCCCGATGACCGCCCGCGTCCTCGTCGTCGATGACATCCTCGCCAACGTGAAGCTGCTCGAGGCCCGGCTTTCGGCCGAGTACTTCGAGATCCTGACCGCCTACAGCGGGCGGGAAGCCCTCGACGTGATCGCCCGCGAGCGCGTCGACGTCGTGCTCCTCGACGTCATGATGCCGGGCATGGACGGCTTCGAGGTCTGCCGCCAGATCAAGCAGACGCCGCGGCTCGCCCACGTGCCCGTCATCATGGTCACCGCGCTCGACCAGCCCTCCGACAAGGTGCAAGGCCTCGAGGCCGGCGCCGACGATTTCCTGACCAAGCCCGTCGACGACATCGCACTGATCACGCGGGTGAAGAACCTGGCCCGCCTGAAAGTGCTGGCCGATGAGCTGATGATGCGCGCCTCGACCACCCAGGAGCTCGGCATTGCGACGAGTAGCGCTGCAGAATGGGCGCAGGCAGGCACGCAAGGCAGGATCCTGCTGGTCGAGGATCACGCGCGCTCGGCGCAGCGCATCGTCGACTCGATTGGAAAATCGCATATCGTCTCGGTGGAGCGGGATTCGCAGGCTGCGCTGATCAAGGCGGCCGAGCAGAGCTTCGACCTGCTGATCGTGTCGCTGTCGCTCGCCGGCGCCGATGGCCTCAGACTCTGCTCGCAGGTCCGCTCGCTCGACCGCACTCGGCACACGCCGATCATCATCCTGGTGGAGCCGGGCGACGACGCACGCCTGCTGCGCGGCCTCGATATGGGCGTCAACGACTACCTGCCGCGCCCGATCGATCGCAACGAGATGCTCGCCCGCATCAAGACGCAGATCAAACGCAAGCGCCACGCCGACCTGCTCCGCGCCAAGCTCGACGAGGGCATGGAGATGGCGATCACGGACGCGCTGACGGGCCTGCATAACCGCCGCTACATGGAAAGCCATCTCTCGACCCTCGTCACGCAAGCGGTGCAGTCGGGTCGCTCGCTGTCGGTGCTGATTGCCGACATCGACTACTTCAAGTCGGTCAACGACACCTACGGCCACGACTCGGGCGACACGGTGCTGCGCGAGTTCGCCGCTCGCTTCCGGCGCAATACCCGCGGCATCGATCTCGCCTGCCGGATGGGCGGCGAGGAGTTCGTGATCATCATGCCCGACACCGATCTCGCACGAGCCATCCAGGTCGGCGAGCGGCTGCGCGCCTGCGTCGCCTCCGACCCCTTCGAGATCAACTCGGACACGCTGCTGCGCGTCACCGCCTCGGTCGGGATCGCCACGCTCGAGCGCGCCGACGATACGCCTGAGACGCTGTTCAAGCGCGCCGACAAGGCGCTCTATTCGGCCAAGCGCGAGGGGCGCAACCGCGTCGTCGCCGACGCCGCCTGACGCACCCGGTAGCTGCTGCACAGTTTTGAGGGCGTCGATCGCAGGGTCGAACCTACAGAAGGCCTCGCGCACGCTGTTGCACGCTGCTGCAGCGCGTTAACCAAGCGCTCGGCTATAGGGGTAGCCGAGGGGTCGAGAAACGCTGCCAGCAGGCAACGGTGTGAGTTAACTGTGTTCGGCGTCGAACACGGTTAATGTCGCGGTAGATTGCAGATCGCCTCGTGAGCGCGCGAGCCCGGGTCATGGCCACGCCACAACCGCGAGGCTCTTTGGGCTTTCGCCGAACCGGCGCTGCCCAGCCGACTGGCGACACCTACAAGTAGGAGACCCGATGCCGAAGTCCCCGACCTCTCGTACGCTATCGCCCGCCGCCGCCGTCGACCGGCTGGAGGAGCACTATGCCGCCGCGACCACCGCGCTGTCGAAGGCCCTCGACCGCTACATCGCGACGCGCAAGGCGCCGACCGCGGCCGAGCGCGCGGCCTTCACGTATCCGCTGCTGCGGGTCACGCACACGCCGGTTGCGGATGGACAACCGAAAGCGATCGAAGAGGCGCTCGAACGCGGTCGCCGCGACACACTGCGCGCGTTCGCCCGCCTGCAGCATCCAGGCGTCTATGAGACGACGGTCACGCAGCCCGCAGAGTTCCGCCCCTATCTGCTCGAGCAGCTCGAGCCGATCGTCGCCGACTACGGCGCGCAACTCGAGGTAACGCGCAGCTCGCAGCCGATCCCCTACCCCTACGTGCTCGAGCGGACCGCGGAGCTGGCGCGCGCCGGCATCACGGCGGGCGAGCTTGCGCGCCACTTCCCGACGCCGCAGCTTTCTTCGGTCGGCGACGAGATCGCCGACGGCGAGTGGCGCTTCGAAGAAGGTGCGCCGCGCCCGCTCGCATTGTTCGACGCCGCGCGCACCGATTTCTCGTTGCGCCGCCTCGTCCACTACACCGGCACCGACTGGCGCCATGTGCAGCGCTGGGTGCTGCTCACCAACTATCAGCGCTACATCGACCAGTTCGTTCGCTGGGGCCTCGCGCAGCTACGCACCGACTCAGCCTTCACGCGCCTCGTGTTGCCCGGCAATGTCGTCATCGACCGCACGCACTCGGAGGCCGAGGCCGAACGCCTCGTCGCCAGCTCCGCCTGGCACCGCTGGCAGATGCCGGCTTATCACTTGCTCACGGGCAACGCGCCACTGAAGGCGCACTCAGGTGACGATGGGGTCACTTTGGTCAACATCGGCGTCGGCCCGTCGAACGCCAAGAACATCACCGACCACCTCGCCGTGATCCGCCCGAACTGCTGGCTGATGGTCGGCCACTGCGGCGGCTTGCGCGAATCCCAGGCCATCGGCGATTACGTGTTGGCGCACGCCTACTTGCGCCAGGACGGCATCCTCGACGATCTGCTTCCCCCCGACGTGCCGATCCCCGCGCTCGCCGAGGTCCAGGTCGCGCTTCAGGACGCAGCCGCCAGCGTCACCGGCCTTGGCGGCGAGGCACTGCGCCAGCGGCTGCGCACCGGCACCGTCTGGACCAACGACGACCGCAACTGGGAGCTGCGCTTTTCCCACGAACGCCGGCGCATCAATCTCTCGCGCGCGGTCGCCGTCGACATGGAAAGCGGCACCATCGCGGCACAGGGCTATCGCTTGCGCGTGCCCTACGGCACGTTGCTGTGCGTCTCCGACAAGCCGCTGCACGGCGAGATCAAGCTGCCGGGCGCCGCCAACGCCTTCTACGAGACCGCGGTCGCCCAGCACCTCGACGTCGGCCTCGCGGCCATCGCCCTGCTGAAGCAGCGCCGCGACACGCTTCACTCCCGCAAGCTCCGCTCCTTCGAAGAACCCCCGTTCCGGTGAGGGGCGAGGAAAGTACCGAGCTTCAATTCACCGCCAGCAGGCGCGCGGCTTGCAGCTTGCCCGTGAGCACGTGCACCTGCGTCAGCCGCCACGACCAGCCCTGCAGCTCCAGCACCGACTTCCAGCGGCGCTCAGGCCGATAGCGGTCGCGCATCTCGATCTCGATGAGGGTTGGCGACACGAACGCTGCGCGCTCGATGCGGCGCACAAGCGACAGTCCGCGATCGATGCCGGTGTCGGCGAACCGCGTCTCGGCGAGCACGCTCTTGGGCTCGACCAAGCCGAGATTCGGGCGCACCTTCTGCCGCCACGTCTGGCGCCAGCCATAGATCTGCGGCGCGCCCTCGGCGGTGACATAGCGGTCGATCAGCGGATCGGCGACGAACGGCAGGGCGGCCGACTTGATGCGCTGCCAGAGTCCGGGCTTGGGCACGCCGGCGGCCTCCGAGTACTCGAGCACCGCCGTGCGCGTCTCCCCGCCGCTCGACGCCTTCAGGGCCTGGCGCACCGACGCCCAGTCGACCTTGCTCTCGAGCGTGCTCACATTACCGGCGATCACCGCCTCGCGGATCTGCCAGATGGCGTAGAACGGGGTCGCTGCGTAGGCGCCCGCGACGATGGTGAGGAGGCTGAGAAGCAATGCGATCCGGCGGATCATGGCAGCTCCGTGAAAATGCTCCGGCTCAGGCGAAGGCGTATGGCATCCCATTGCGCCCGCGACATGCCCGATCTTCAACTTGCCGGATCAAATGCGTCTCCCGAGCGTTGAAGATATTGGAAGCCACACTTAGCATGAGGATCGCGCTCGAGTATGGCGCCTCCCGCGCC
>JANOJW010000774.1:0-1539 GCA_031418955.1 Hyphomicrobiales bacterium
CCAAGCCTGCATCGCCCCCCGTCGATCTCAGCCAGCGCTTGACCGAGGCCGCCGCTCCAACAGCTGCGGGCTCGCAGGCACGGCCGCACGACGCCGCCGAACCGCCGCGCAAGACGCGTGGGCTGGCCTGGGCAGCAGCTCTCGTACTTGTCGCCGGGCTCGCCTATGGCGCTTGGCAAGGTCTGCTGCCGATGCCAGAGGTTCTCCGCGCCTCGTCACTCTCGTCCACCAGGACCGACGTCGCTACTCCGCGCCCAGAGCCCAAGCTGATCGCGCCGGCGCAGCCTCCCGCGACCCCGCCGCCGGCATCCCCGGAAGAGTTGCGCCATCAGGAGATCGACCGCGCGTTCCAGGCCGCCCTCGATGTCGGCACCTCGGAGGCCATGGATCGCTTCCTGCGCGCGCATCCCCAGTCGCATCGCGTCCCTGACGCGGAGACCGCGTTCAAGGATTTTCGCGCCTACGAACTGGCTCTGCATGAAGGCATCCCGGGCCTCGAACGCTACCTCGCGGACAGCACGAACCGCCTGAAGCGCCGCGACGCGGAGACCAGAATCGCCGAGTTGCGTGACGCCGCCGTCATCGCCGACTGCACGGCCTACGTCGTGTCGATCAAAACCGATCGCGCCGCCATGCAGCAGCTCGGCTGTGCGCTCGGCGGCGACGAGTGGATCGACGCCGACGGCCTGCACGAGAGCCGCTGCCGCCGCGCCGACGTGCGCAAGGCCGACACCGACAAGCGCCAGCAATCGCTCGCCCAGTGCCGCAAGCACGTCGCCGACACGGCAGCCCTCGATCAGGCGGCGAAGCAGCGCTCACGGCCCACCCAGATTGCAGCGCTTCGCGCTTTGCTCGGGCAGAGCCCGGTGGAGGGCGTGCGCACGCAGGTGCAGCAGCGGCTCGATGCGCTGGCCCGAGAATGCGTCGACGCCCCGCGCCAGCCCCCCCGCTCCAGTCCCATCGTCGACGTGGGCGCTGCCTTGCAGGCGTGTCTCGACGAGATCCCAGAAACGACACTCAAGCCCGAGATCGCGACGCGCATCGCAGAGCTGCGCGAAGCCCAGCGCAAGGCCGAGGCCGACGAGTGGCTGGCCGCCAAAGCGAAGGCCGAGAAGGACACAGACATCCAGCCGATCCATGCGATCCTGAAGCAATTGCGCGACCCCGGCCACAAGGACGAGGCGAAACGCCTGCTCGAAGAACTGCCCCCCTGGAAATCTGCCCTGCAGAAGGACTCCGTCGCCGCCTACAAGGAGTTCGCCGCCAAGTACACGACTGGCCCCCGCCACGAAGAAGCCCAGCGCCGCGCCGCCCCACCCACGAGCCTCGACGGCGCGACGGTGAAGATTGGAGGCCTCACGCAAGGCGGGGGGGTGATGGGTGCAGCCTATTCGCCAGAAGGAGACGTGGTCGCTGTGTTGGAAGACGGCTCACTCGCCCGCATCGATCGTGCGGACAAAAGCGTGCGCCACTCGACAGTGACGAGAGATCAGCTCACTCGAATCGTCGACTCAAATAACTTCTTTTATGCGATGTCGT
>JANOJW010000775.1:0-1878 GCA_031418955.1 Hyphomicrobiales bacterium
CGTCCTGCCGACGCTCGCTGCGACCTCGCTCATCGGCCTCGGCCTCGTGATCGCTGGCTGCGAGTCCCGCGAGCGGGCCGAGAACTCCCGCGCGCTGGTGCTCACCAACGCCGAGACTGCGCATCCGATCACCTTCCAGTCGCGGATCGAGGAGCTGTCGGTCGAGATCCCATCCGGCGGCCACGGCCTCTCGCAGAACCAGTATGCCGACGTCTATCGCTTCGTTGCGCGCTTCAAGGCCGAGGCGAACGGCCACCTGACCGTGTCGCTGCCGGGGACGTCGCACTGGGGTGGCTATGGCGCGCCGCTCGAGGACATCAAGGCGGCGATGCGAGAAGCCGATGTTGCGCCCGCCAAAGTCCGCCGCGGCACTCACGCGCGCGGGCGGGGCGGAAGCAACATGCTGAAGCTCAGCTACGCCCGCCCGATCGCGGTGCCGCCTGAGTGCGGCAACTGGAGCCGCGACGTCGGCCGCGAGAGCGAGCGTATACCGTACCCCGACTGGGGCTGCGCCACCCAGCGCAACTTCGCGGGCATGGTCGCCAACTCCCGCGACCTGCAGCGGCCGCAGGACGAGGATCCGCGCTCGGCCGAGCGGCGCAGCGCCACCTGGTCGAAGTACATTGCACCGGATGGTGCGGCGGCGGGCTCGGGCAGCACCGACCCGGCCGCGAAGGCCGCGTCCAGCACCAAGAAGTGACGCCTGTTCGGTGTCGGGCTTCGGCCTGACACCGCTGCGCTCAGTAAGCGCGTTTACCATGCCGGGCGTGGGGAGGGGTGTCGATCGGGGGTGCTCGATGAGCCGAAGGCCTCGCGCAGCCTCGTGCAAGCTCGTGCCGTGTGGTCGTGATGGCTTTGGCTAGTGGGGTAGCCAAGGGGCGGAGAAACGTGCCGTAGGGCCGTTTTTGCGAGTTAACTATCTTTCAGCGCAGGCGTGCCAGGCGAAGCCAGGCACCGGCTTCCGCGGTTTGTTGAAAGTTCAGGCCTCGCGGGTTATGAGACGCTATGTGGAGCGAGCTCGCATCGATTGGACGGCGAATTAGCAGCCCGGGCGCCTGATGGCGTCCGGGGTTGTTCCCGTGCCCGCGCTCCTGCATTCATCGTGCCTCGTTCGAAGAGACACCCTCCCATGACCGACCAGACGGCTCCCCGCGACTGGGGAAAGACCCTGTTCCTGCCCAAGACCGATTTTCCGATGCGCGCCGGGCTCCCCCAGTTGGAGCCGAAACTGCTCGAGCGCTGGGCCAAGATCGACCTGTACAACCAGCTGCGCGCCCAGGCGAAGGGTCGTGCGCGTTTCACGCTGCACGACGGGCCGCCCTACGCCAACGGCAACATCCACATCGGGCATGCGCTCAATAAGATCCTGAAAGATCTCGTCACGCGTAGCCAGCAGATGCTGGGTTTCGATAGCAACTACGTGCCGGGCTGGGACTGCCACGGGCTCCCGATCGAGTGGAAAATCGAAGAAGAGTACATGGCCAAGGGCCGCCCCAAGCCCAACCTCAAGGACCCCACCGCCTTGAAGGCGTTCCGCGACGAATGCCGCGCGTTTGCCGGGCACTGGCTCGACGTGCAGCGCGAGGAGTTCAAGCGGCTGGGCGTCGAGGGCGACTGGGCGCACCCGTACACGACGATGACGTTTCCGGCCGAAGCCCAGATCGCGTGCGAACTCATAAAGTTCGCGGAGACCGGCCAGCTCTATCGCGGCTCCAAGCCGGTGATGTGGAGCGTGGTCGAGCGCACCGCGCTCTCCGAAGCCGAGGTCGAGTATCAGGATTATGAGAGCGATACAGTCTGGGTGAAGTTTCCGGTAGCAAAGTATGACAAAACTATCCTTCAGGATATCGGGCAGAACATTAGCGAGATTCATGACCT
>JANOJW010000776.1:0-8590 GCA_031418955.1 Hyphomicrobiales bacterium
CGCGCAGATAGCCTGGAAAGCTCGCGAGTTTTGCCCCGTCAACCAGGAAGCGGACGGCCGCGCCGCTCGGATTGGCCTCGTCGAGCGTCAGGAACACCGGCTGATCCGCCGGCGCGCCGTCCTTCGCGGTTCCGTGTGCAAGGAAGCTCTCTTCCTTATAGGTCCACAGGTGCGCATCGAGCGCGGTGAGCCGCTCCTCGCTGCCGGCCTGCACGACGGCGCGCCAGCCGCGCTGGAGTGTGCGCTCGAGCAGACTGGGCAGGATCTGCTCCAGCGTCTGCTGCTCGAGGTGATAGAAGAGCACCTCGGTCGATGGGGTTGCCGCCGTCGTCGTCACGTTGTTTACCGCGCTGGAGCAGGCCTGCAAAAATCTTTGGCCCTACCACTTGAAGGGGGGCTCGAGCCCTCTATATCCACGGTTCCGGAGCGGCGCCAGTTCGTAGGCTGACGCCCGTGCAGGCGGTCTGAGAGGTGCAGCCTTCCAAAGGTTCGCTGCACCTCTCCCGCCTGCAGCGAACCGCCCACCATGCCCTGAGGGGCGCGGCGGTAGGAACGAGGTGGTCGTGGCGAGCAGCCGCGGGCGTGCCGTCAGCCGGTCAGGCTGCTCCCCACGACCACCGATGGTCGGAACCCCAAACCATCACCGCTTCAAGCGCCGACGATCCACCATGCCGGCGTCGATCAGGGCGTTGACACATGTCCTGGTGAGGCTCGACGCCTTCGCTTCCATGCACAGGCGCAATGATGCACTGCCGACAGGATACGACGAGCAGTGACGGAAATAGTCGTCACGGCAGGCGTTCTCGACTTTCGCGCTATAGGCCATCACCGGGCCGGCCGATGCGATCGCCACGAGCATCGCTGCAAGCGCCCCGCGCACTGTCCGGCTCGAAGGTGCTGTCATCCCCACCGTCATCGAAAACCTCCCAATGCTGCAACCGGCGGACCGAAATGTCCGCAGCCGGGATGTTCCGAGATTCACTCGCGGCCGACCAGTCACCTAACTGACTATCCAGAGAAAAATTAGTCCTGCGTGGCGGAATGGTTACCCGCCGGCGAACGGATTGTCGCGCTTGCGCAGATGGATCCGGATCGGCGTGCCGGGCAGGTCGAACGCCTCGCGCAGGCTGTTCACGAGATAGCGCACATAGGACGGCGGCAGATCGTCGGGCTTGGAGCAGAAGGCGACGAAGGTCGGCGGGCGGGTCGAGGGCTGTGTCATGAAGCGGATGCGGATGCGTCGCCCGCTCGCCGCCGGCGGGGCATGCCGCGACAGCGCCTCCTCGAGCCAGCGGTTGAGCTGCGCGGTCGGGACGCGGCGGTTCCACACGTCGCGTGCGGCGAGCACGGCATCCATCAGCTTGTCGATGCCACGGCCCGACAGCGCCGACACCGGGAACACCGTCACGCCGGTCGCATCGGCGAGCTTGTCCCTGGCCGTCTCGCGGATATCGCGCAGCACCTTCTGCTTGTCCTCGACCGCGTCCCACTTGTTGATCGCGATGACGAGGGCACGTCCCTCCGACAGCGCGCGATTGGCGATGATCAGATCCTGCTGCTCGAGCGGCTGCGCGGCGTCGGTCAACAGCACCACCACCTCGGCGAATCGGATTGCACGCACGGCGTCGCTTGCCGACAGCTTCTCGGCCGCCTCCGAGATGCGCGCCTTCTTGCGGAGGCCCGCCGTGTCGAACAGCTTGATGGCGCGGCCTTTCCAGTCAAGGTCGCTCGACACGGCATCGCGTGTGAGGCCGGGCTCGGGGCCCGTGATCATGCGGTCCTCGCCGAGGATCGCATTGACCAGGGTCGATTTGCCGGCGTTGGGGCGCCCGACGATGGCGACACGCACGGGCCGCGCATTGGCGGCGTCGTCGGTCTCGGTGTCGGCCGTCTCCTGTGCCTCCGCCGCGGCGGCCTCGGCTTCCGCCTCGCGCCGCTGCTTGCGCCGGCTGCCGCTCAC
Source organism: Hyphomicrobiales bacterium (assembly GCA_031418955.1). Lineage (GTDB taxonomy): Bacteria > Pseudomonadota > Alphaproteobacteria > Rhizobiales > Hyphomicrobiaceae. Next base: position 1,961 of record JANOJW010000776.1, read on the forward strand.
CGCCTTGTACTCGAGGCCGAGCGCCACGAGCAGTTCCCCCTCGAGATCGGTGAGGCCTTCGCCATGCTCGGCCGAGATCGCGACCGGCTCGCCGAGACCGAGCGCGTAGGCCTCGTAGAACCCTTCGTCGGCCGCCCGCCCTTCGCATTTGTTGGCAACAAGAATGATCGGTTTGCCGGACGCACGCGCGATCTGCGCAAACGCCTTGTCGGAGGGCGTCACGCCGGCGCGGGCGTCGATCACGAACAGGATCAGGTCGGCTGTCCGGATCGCCGTCTCCGACTGCTGGCGCATCCGCGTCTGGATGGTGCCGTCACCCGCTTCCTCGAGGCCCGCGGTGTCGACCAGCGTCACCAGGTGCCCGCCGATCGACGCCTCGCCTTCGCGCCGGTCGCGGGTGAGCCCAGGCAAGTCGGAGACCAGCGCATCACGGGTGCCGGTCAAGCGGTTGAACAGGGTCGACTTGCCGACGTTGGGTCGGCCGACGACGGCGATGACGGATGGCATGGTGGGTCTCGGGGCGGTCCCGGCACTCGGCCGGAGGTCTCTTTGGGCCAGTTACGCACTCAGGCCCCGAATCACAAGAGCGCGGCGAGGCCAATGGAGGCCAATGTTCGACAGAACCGTCCATTCCCCGGGGCGATCCGCTCGGGCAAGGACATGTGGCACACGGCACGGCCCTTGCAGCGAGCTTGAATTCGCCACAGTTGGAAACCACTTCCATAATGTTGAAACAGACTGTTCCTCCCGGAGGAGGATCGCCATGATCGCCGTCAAATGGATTGCACTGTGGGGCGTGGCAGCTATCGGCGCGGCGATCCTGGCGGCAATCGTCGCCGGGGTGAAGCGACGCGACCATTCGGTTTGGGCTGCGTGGTGCTTCGTGTTCCCTCCGCTGGTCCTGCTCCTGGTCCTGCTGCCGACCAACAAAGGCGTACGCCCGCGCCAGCCGCCGATGGACGACGATCACGAAATGGCCTGAGCACGTCCGGTGTGCCGCCGCTCAGGACTGCGGCGGTTGGCCGGCGTCAAGGTCGGGTTTCAGCTCCGCGGTATCCTGCGGCCGGCGCACCCGACCATCCAACCACGCACCTTGTTCGACCTCGAGCTTGTGGTGGTGCACGTCGCCGTCGACGCGGGCACTCGATTGGAGCACCACGCTCATGCCCTTGACGGTGCCGTTGAGGGCGCCGCGCACGATCACGGACTCGCCCGACACGACGCCGGTGACATGCCCGCGCTCGCCGATGATGACCTCGCGCCCGACGACATCGCCGTCGATGCGCCCGTCGACCTGCAGCGTGCCGCGCGTGACGATCCGCAAGCCCTGGCCCATGATGGTGAGGTCGTTGCCGATGATCGAGCCGGCGCTGAAGCTCGCCATGCCGTGGCCGTTGACCGCGCCAATGGTGCTGCCGTTGAGCGGCGGTTTCACCGGTGGCGGCGCGGCGGGCGCGGCAGACACTTCACCGGTTTGATCCTCGGCGCGTGGTGGAGTCGCAAGCCCAATGGCTGCCTGCTTGTCGATCGGCTTGATGTCGGCGAGCGGCGTGCGCCCTGTCGCCCCTGTGTCCCGGCGTGTGAACATGAGGTTGTCCTTCCCTTGAGACAACCCTCCCCGCTCGCGACCACACACGCGACCCGTGGCGAAATCGTGGTGATGGCGCCCCTTCGCCTGCGCACAGAACCTGTGCCCGCTGCCGGGCCGTTCACCAATCGAACATTTGCTTTTCATGCCAAGCTTGTCAGGACTAGTATCGCTCCGTTGTCGGCACGGTCAAATCCGCTCAAGCCGTTTAGATCCGACGGCGTTATGTTTCAGCATCCCTTCGTGGAGTGCCCCCATGCTCAAATCATCGATCGCAATCAGTGCAAGTGTTCTCGCAAGTGTTCTCGCCCTCACTCTGCTGCCAGCCGGGGTGCGCGCCCACGACGGCGGCCCGGCCGACCTCAGCAAGCTCGGCAAGGTGGACTTCAAGGTGTCCTGCAATGCAGAAGCCCAGACCGAGTTCAATCGCGGCATGGCGCTGGTGCATTCGTTCGCCTGGCCGCAGGCGGAGGCGAGCTTCCAAGCCGTCGCGAAGGCCGATCCGAGCTGCGGCATGGCCCACTGGGGCCGCGCGATCACCGCGCTCGACAATCCGTTCGTCTGGCCCGCGAACCTGCCCGCCCAGAAGCTCAACGACATCGGCGCCATGTTGCAGGCCGCCCGCACGGCGGGCCTCAAGTCGGATCGCGAGAAGGGCTACGTCGAGGCGGTCGCGACTTTCATCAAGGATCACGAGAAGCTCAATCACCGCACCCGTCTGATCGCCTACGACGCGATCCTCGCCAAGCATGCGTCGGCCCACCCGGAGGACAAGGAAGCGACGATCCTCTCGGCGCTCGTCACGTCGGCGAACTTCGACCCGGCCGACAAGACCTACGCCAACCAGCTCAAGGCGGCGAAGTCGCTGGAACCTATGTTCACGTCGATGCCCGACCATCCAGGTGTCGCGCACTACATGATCCACAGCTACGACTACCCGCCGATCGCCAAACACGGACTCGCCGCGGCCCGCGCCTACGCCAAGATCGCGCCGGGCGCGCCGCATGCGCTGCACATGCCGTCGCACATCTTCACGCGGCTCGGCTACTGGCAGGAATCGATCGCGGCCAACCGGGCGTCTGCGACAGCGGCGGGTGACGCCACGTTCGACGGCCATCACGCGCAAGACTACATGGTCTATGCGTATCTCCAGCTCGCACAGGACAAGGCGGCCGCAAAGTCGATGAAGGAGTCGCTGGCGAGAAAGCATGTCGATCATTTCGCGTCTGCCTATGCCTATGCGGCGATGCCGGCACGGCTCGCGCTCGAGCGCAGCGATTGGAAGGCTGCGGCGGCGCTTTCGCTGCAACCGGGCGGCGACTACGCGTGGAAAAAGTATCCGCAGGCCGAGGCCGTGAACGCCTTCGCCCGTGGCATCGGTGCGGCCCGCAGCAACAACGCGACGGCCACCCGCGAGCAGCACGCCCGCCTCGTGACGCTCCGCGATGCGGCCAAGGAGTTGAAGATCACCTACTGGGCCGACCAGATCGACATCCAGTCGGCCGTTATCGAGGCGCTGGCGCACTGCGCCGAGGCCAAGACGGACGCCTGTGTGGACGGCTTGCGCAAGGCCGCCGAACGGGAGGACGCGACCGAGAAGCATGCGGTGACGCCCGGCCCGATCGTGCCGGCGCGCGAGCTCCTCGCGGAGACACTGCTGACGATCGCAAAGAAGCCGGCCGAGGCGCTGAAGGAGTTCGAGGCTGTGCTTGCCAAGGAACCGAACCGCTATCGCGCGGTGACCGGCGCCATGTACGCGGCGCGTCTCGCCAAGGACGGCGCCAAGGCGCGCAAGTACGCGGGCGAGCTGATCAAGCTCGGCGCCAAGTCCGACTCGGGCCGCTACTCGCTCACCCAGGCGCGCACCATCGTCGCCAGCCGTTGATCTGCCCATGTTGCGGATATGGCGACAGGGCCGGATGTTCTGGCTCGCGGGCGCGCTTCACATTGCGCTCGCGGGATCAGGCATCGCCGCCGATACCGACCCCAAACCCGTGCCGAAAGGCGGCCCGCGCGCCAAGGCGGTTGTCGAGTACAACGCCGGCGTCGTGCTGATGCTCGACCGGAAGTACGCGGAGGCGCAGACGCGCTTCGAGGCAGCGCTTGCCCACGACGAGACGTTGGCCGAGGCGCACAACAATCTCGGCTTCAGTTTGCGGAGGCAGGGGGCCACGCGCTTCGAGCGGGCGCTGCGGCACTATAATCGTGCCGTCGCGATCGAACCGAAACTGGCGCAGGCCTACATGTACCGCGGCGTGCTGTTCCTGCAGATGGGCGACAGCGAGGCGGCGATGGCCGACTATCACCGCCTGCTCGCGCTCGACGCCAAGCTCGCCATGCGGCTGCACGCCGCGATCCATGCCGGCGAGGACGACGTCTACGACGGCATCGCGCCACAACTGGATTGAGGCACAAACTTCAACTCGCGCGTCCGTTGGCGACATCTTTCGCGAGCACCAGCAGCTCGCTGGCGATGCGCGAGAAATCGGCGTAGCCCGCACCCGTCGCCGCCCCGCGCCGCCAGAGCGCATCGAGCTGCAGCAGCACGACCGCCAGCTTCAACATCGCCAGCACGCGAAACATGGGATAGTCCGAGACGTCAGTGCCGGTGAGTTTCGCGTACATGGCGACGACCTCGTTGCGCGACGGGAAGCCCGGGGCGGCGGTCGGCAGCTGCTTCATGTCGTGCATGCAGGCGGGATCGCCGGGCTCGGCCCAGTAGGAGAGCAGCGTCGCCAGGTCGAACAGAGGGTCGCCGCGCGTACCCATGTCCCAGTCGACGATCGCGACCGGCGCGAGGGTCGCTGGCTCGACGATCAGGTTGTCGAGCTTGAAGTCGGAATGCAGCAAGGTCGCGGCCCGCGGACGGATCGATGCCTGAGCGAGCCAATCGCCGATCTCAGCGATCAGCGCGCGGTTCTCGGGCGACAGATCGAGCCGCTCGCCGCGTCCCCGCCAACCCTTGATCGCACGCTGGACGAAGCCTTCGGGCTTGCCGAGATCGTCGAGACCGACGGCCCTGGTATCGACGCGGTGCACCGCGACCAGCGTCTCGACCAGCATGCGGCCGGTGGCAGCGGCAACGTCGGGTTTGGCCGCAAAGTGGAGCTTGTCATCGCCCCTGATGACGAGGCCAGGGCGATACTCGATCAGCTGGAACGGCACGCCGATCACGCCGCGGTCCTCGCACAGATGCAGCGCGCGCGGCGCCAGCGGCAGCGCTTTCCACAGCCGCGACAAGATGCGGTACTCGCGCGCCATGTCGTGGGCGCCGGGCGGCAGATCGCCATCGGGCGGCCTCCGCAGCACCAGGCGCTGGCCTCCGGCCGCCAGGCGGTAGTTGATATTCGCCATGCCGGTTCCGAACTGCACGATCGACACGGCAGCATCGAGCGGCAGGCCGATGCTTTCGAGATAGGCGGCAAGCCCCGCCCTATCGATCGGCGCGCTGTCGACGGCGGCACGAAACACATGGGCGTCTTCGGCTTCAGTGCTCATGCACGATCCGTGGCACAGTTGCGGCGGCATCGCAAATCATGCGAGAAGCCGGGGCTCTTTGCACCGCAGCTATCGCAGGTCTCCATGACCGTTCAGCTCTCCCCCGCCGAGATCGCCGCCGCCAAGGAGGCGCGCGCCTGGCCGTTCGAGGAGGCGAAGCGCCTGATCCAGCGGCTCGAGAAGATGCCCGGCAGCGGCGACAAGACTGTCGTTTTCGAGACCGGCTACGGGCCGTCGGGGCTGCCGCACATCGGCACCTTCGGTGAGGTCGCGCGCACGAGCATGGTGCGTCACGCCTTCGAGGTATTGACCGAGGGCCGACGCAAGACGCGACTCATCTGCTTTTCCGACGACATGGACGGCTTCCGCAAGGTGCCGGACAACGTGCCGAACCAGGAGATGCTCAAGGCCTACATTCACACGCCGCTGACCAGCGTGCCCGACCCGTTTTTTCTGGCGCCTGCGGCCCACGTCGTGTCGGAGACGCGCAATCGGCACGACGCATCCGGCGCGTATCCTTCATTTGCGCATCATAACAACGCACGGCTGCGGAAGTTTCTCGACCAGTTCAAGTTCGAGTACGAGTTCTTCTCGGCGACCGAGGTCTACAAGTCCGGCGCGATGGACGCGACGCTGATCCGGATGCTCGAGGTCTACGACCAGGTGATGGAGATCATTCTCCCAACCCTTGGGGGCGAGCGACAGGAGACCTATTCGCCGTTCCTGCCGATCAGCCCGAAGACCGGCAAGGTGCTCTATGTGCCGATGATCGAGCGCAATCCGAAGGCGGGCACCGTTGTCAACGTCGATCCGGATTCGGGGCAGAAGGTCGAGACCAAGGTCACGGGCGGCGCGGTGAAGTGCCAGTGGAAGGCCGACTGGGCGCTGCGCTGGACCGCGCTCGGCGTCGACTACGAGATGGCGGGCAAGGACCTGATCGAGAGTGTCGCGCTGTCGTCGAAGATCTGCCGCGCGCTCGGCGGCACGCCGCCCGAGGGCTTCAACTACGAGCTGTTCCTCGACGACAAGGGCGAGAAGATCTCCAAGTCGAGGGGCAACGGCCTGACGATCGACGAATGGCTGCGCTATGCCAGCCCCGAGAGCCTGTCGCTGTTCATGTTCCAGAAGCCGAAGTCGGCAAAGCGGCTGTACTTCGACGTCATCCCGCGTGCGGTCGACGAGTACCTGCAGCTGCTCGCCGCCTATCCGCGCCAGGACGGCAAGGCCAAGCTCGACAACGCGGTTTGGCACGTGCATGCCGGCAATCCGCCCGCGGCCGACATGCCGCTGACCTACGCGCTCCTGCTCAACCTCGTCGCCGCGTCCAACGCGCACGACAAGGATGTGCTGTGGGGCTTCATTCGCCGTCACGTGCAGGGCGTCAGTCCGCAGACGCATCCCCTGCTCGATGAGCTCGCCGGCTACGCGGTCCGCTACTACGCCGACTTCGTCAAGCCGCGCAAAAAGTTCCGCCCCGCCGACGAGGTGGAGACGGAAGCGCTGCGCGCGCTGTCGGCTGCGCTCGCCGACGCCAAGCCCGGCTC
>JANOJW010000777.1:0-2126 GCA_031418955.1 Hyphomicrobiales bacterium
GACGATGCCGAGCGAGCCTTCAAGACCGGACCGAACTGGCTGAAACGGACGTTGCCCTTCTGGCTCGCGACCTTCGTCGAGCGCCTCGTCGTGATCGCCGTGCCCCTCGCCGGCGTCATGATCCCGCTGATCAAGATCGGCCCAGCCATCTACAAGTGGCGCGTGCGACGCCGCCTGCTCTATTGGTACGGGCGGCTCAAAGCACTCGAAAGCACGGTCGGCGATGCCGCATCGGGAGAGGTGCTGGTCGCTCAACGCGAGGAAATCACCACGATCGACAGGGCGGTCGCGACGATCCCTGTGCCGTTGAGCTTTTCGGATCAGTACTACTCCCTTCGGGCAGCGATCGATCTCGTCCGCAACCGCCTGTCGGCGCGCGACGGTGTTGCACCTGTACCCGCCGCCTGAACGTGCGCACGGTGATCAGCGACGGCGCTGCCCGTGATCGCGCCCACGCAGGCGCCGCACCTCGCGCTTGCCACGTGGCGCGGCGCTGGCCATCGGGCGGCCGTCGGAGAGCAACTCGAAGCGCAGCGCACCTGCGGCCGGGATCGCCTCGACGAGGCGGACCTCGACGTCGTCGCCGAGCCGGAAGCCAAGCCCCGTCCGGTCGCCGATCAGCGCGTGGCTGCCCTCGTCGTGCCGCCAGAAGTCGCCGCCGATAGTGGCGGCCGGAATGAAGCCGTCAGCACCGGTTTCCTTCAGGCGCACGAACAGGCCTGATCGGGTGACGCCGGAGACGCGCGCTGGGAAGTCGGTGCCGACCCGGTCGGCGAGAAACGCCGACAGCAGCCGATCCGAGGTCTCGCGTTCAGCGGCCATCGCGCGCCGCTCGGTCTGGGAGATGGATTTGGCCACGTCGGAGAGGCGCGGCTCGTCCTCTTTCCGCAAGCCGTCAGCCCCCATCTTCAAGGTTCGGATCAGCGCTCGGTGTACGAGCAGGTCGGCGTAGCGGCGGATCGGCGACGTGAAATGCGCATAGCGCTGCAGGTTCAGCCCGAAATGGCCGATGTTGCGGATCGCGTACTCCGCCTGCGCCTGCGAACGCAACACCACCTCGTTGACGAGGTCCGCCGACGGCAGGCCTTTTGCCTGTTCGAGGATGCGGTTGATGTCACCCGGGCGCAGGCCGTCGCCCTTCTTGAGCTTCAGGTCGAGGCTGTCGAGGAAATCGCCGAGTGCGACGAGCTTCTCCTCCGACGGCCTGTCGTGGGCGCGATAGACGCAGACGCTGCGGCCTTCTTCCAGCGACTCCGCGGCCGACACGTTAGCCTGGATCATCATCTCCTCGATCAGGCGATGGGCCTCGAGACGCTCAGGGATCGTAACACGCAGCACGCGCCCCTCGCCGTCCATGACGATCTTCTTCTCGGGCAGATCGAGATCGAGCGGATTGCGTTTGGCGCGACCGCGCTGCAGCGCGCGGTAGGCTTCCCACAAGGGCTTCAAGACCGGCTCGAGCAGCGGACCACATTTGTCGCTCGGCTTGCCGTCGATCGCTGCCTGCGCCTCTTGATAGGAGAGCTTGGCAGCCGATCGCATCAGCGCGCGCTGGAACTGGTGGCGCCGCTTCTGGCCGTTGGCGTCGAAGGTCATCGTGACGGCGAGGCAGGGGCGCATCTCGCCCTCACGCAACGAGCACAGATCGTTGGAAATGCGCTCGGGCAGCATCGGCACGACGCGGTCGGGGAAATAGACCGAGTTGCCGCGCAGTTCAGCCTCCCGGTCGAGCCGGGTGCCGGGACGCACGTAGTAGGCGACGTCGGCGATGGCGACGGTAACGATATGGCCGCCCGGGTTCTTCGGATCATCGTCGGGGCTCGCATGCACGGCATCGTCGTGGTCGCGCGCATCGTGGGGGTCGATCGTCACCAGCAGCAGGCCCGTGAGATCGACCCGCCCCCCTCGATCGAGGGCGGGGAGGCTCTCCACCTCGCGCAAAACAGGCGCCGGGAAGTTGTCCGGGATGCCGTGCGCATGCACAGCGATCAGGCTGATCTGCTTTGTGTCGCGCGGATTGCCGAGCACCTCCGAGACGCGCACCTCCGGCACGCCGGTGCGATGCCGGCGCATGATGTCGAAGCGGACGAGATCGCCGTCCTTGGCGTCGCCCTCGCCGCCCGGCG
>JANOJW010000778.1:0-5386 GCA_031418955.1 Hyphomicrobiales bacterium
TGGGGACAGTTTGAATTTCGAAGCCATTGCAGGCTCAAAGGACCCGCGCCCGACCACGCTCGTTGCGGTAGACTGAAATTAAAACTGTCCCTATTTCTGCCCGACCACGCTCGTTGCGGTGCACTGAAATTGAAACTGTCCCTATTTCTGCCGGGGCATCTCGCACCTCCTGTTGGCTCGTGCGCACTCCTGGTTTGCTCACCCGCGCTTTCCCGCAAAAAAATCGCGCAGCACGGCTGCCGCCTCGCTCTCGCCGATGCCGCCGTAGACCTCCGGTGCGTGGTGGCAGGTCGGGTGCGTATAAACGCGTGGCCCGTGTTCGACGCCGCCGCTTTTCGGGTCGCCGGCCCCAAAGTACAGCCGCCGGATCCGGGCGAGCGAGATTGCCGCAGCGCACATGGGGCAGGGCTCCAGCGTGACATATAGGTCACATTCGGGCAGCCGCTCGCTGCCGATCGCCGCGCAGGCCGCCCGGATCGCCAGCACCTCGGCGTGCGCCGTCGGGTCGTTGAGTTCCCGCGTCCGGTTGCCTGCCGCGGCCAGAACGGCGCCGTCCGGCCCGACGATCACCGCACCGACCGGCACTTCGTCGCGGCCTGCCGCCGCACGCGCCTCGGCGAGGGCATGCTGCATGTGGCTGAACGGCGTCTGAGATGCCATAAGTGCCCTCGAAGTCACTCGAATCGCCAGATCACATGCCACCCAAGCCCCGCCGTCAACGTTCGACCGATGAGAACCACGCCGGCGAGGCGGAGGTGGCCGGCGGCCCCATGCGCATCGCCAAGGCGCTGGCACGGGCAGGCCTGTGCTCGCGGCGGGAGGCCGAACGTTGGATCGTGGAAGGCCGGGTATCCGTCAATGGCACGATCCTGAAAAGCCCCGCGCGCGATGTCGAGGCCACCGACACGGTGCTGGTCGACGGCAAGCCGCTGCCGACAACCGAACCGCTGAAGCTCTGGCGTTACCACAAGCCGCGCGGCCTCGTCACCACGCACCGCGACCCGCAAGGCCGCCCGACCGTGTTCGAGGCGCTGCCCAAGGAGCTGCCGCGCGTGATCTCGATCGGACGGCTTGATTTCAACACCGAAGGCTTGCTGCTGCTCACCAACGACGGCGCGCTCGCCCGCCATATGGAGCTTCCGGCCACCGGCTGGCTGCGCCGCTATCGCGTGCGCGCACACGGCCGGGTGACGCAGGGCCAACTCGACCGGCTGAAGGACGGCGCCCAGATCGAGGGCGTTCGCTATGGGTCCATCGAGGCCACCCTCGACAAGCAGCAGGGCGCCAACGTCTGGCTGACCATCGGCCTGCGGGAAGGCAAGAACCGCGAGGTGCGCAAGGTTCTCGGCACGCTCGGCCTCGACGTCAACCGGCTGATCCGCGTGTCCTTCGGGCCGTTCCAGCTGCTGGACATGGAGCCGGGAACGGTCGAGAGCGTGCAGCGGCGCGTCCTCATCGACCAGCTCGGCGACAAGCTCTCAGCCGAGCTCGGGCTCTCCGCCGAGACCGATCCGCAGCGCAGCGGCCAGAAACCGAGTGGTCCGGGCCAGCCCGAGAAACCGGCGACGATTGGCAAGCCAAAGCCGCGCGCCCGCCCGCGCCCGCGCCCGCGCAAGTCCGGCGAGGCGGCATGAGGATTGTCGCCGGCAAGTTCCGCGGCCGGGCGCTCGCAACGCCACCTGATCACCGCATCCGCCCGACGTCGGATCGTGTCCGCGAGGCGGTGTTCAACATCCTCGCGCACGGCATTGATGACTATTCGATCGAAGGCGCCCGCGTGCTCGACCTCTTCGCTGGCACCGGCGCCATGGGGCTCGAGGCGATCTCGCGCGGCGCGCAGAACTGCCTCTTCGTCGAGGAGGATGCCGAGGCGCGCGGTCTCATTCGTCAGAACGTCGAGGCCTTTCAACTGACCGGCGTCACACGCATCTACCGGCGTGACGCCACCGACCTCGGCGAGGCCGGCGCCCGTGACCGCTACGACACCGCCTTCCTCGATCCGCCCTACGGCAAGGGGTTGGGTGAGCTGGCGCTCGGCTCGGCCATCGCGGGCGGCTGGCTCGTCGCGCAGTCCGTCGTGGTGCTCGAGGAGCGCCGGGGCACGGCAATCGCATGGCCGGCGGGCGCCGCTCACCTGGAGACGCGGTGCTGGGGAGATACCGACGTCCATTTCGCGCGCGTGCAGCCGATCACGGGCGGGCGAGCCGCCACATGAGCAACGCTGCCCCTGAACCGATCGTGATCTCGCGCCGCCGCGCCACCGGCTGGCTCGAGGCCGGCTGCTTCGTCATGGCACTGACGGCGCTGAACTTCGCCTACGGTGCGGGTCACGTGCTGGGCGTGCATCCGGTCGCCTTCCTCGTCTATGCGATGCTGTTCGCGGCGCTGGCGCTGCTCGCCATCACGGGACCAGGCGTCGACTGGCGCGACGTCATCAGCCATCCGCTGAGCTGGGTCATCGGCTTCGGCATCATCGGCATGGAGGCAGCTTACTACATGCTGCTGCGCTTCGTGACGCCGGCGGATGGCAGCCTGCTCATCCGCCTCAACCTGCCGTTCTCGGTGCTGGTCGGCTGGTTGCTGCTCGGCCGGCCAGTGAACGGCGCAACAGTGGCCGGCATCGCCTTCGTGATGGTGGCCGTGGCCTGGTTTATCGGGGGCATCGACGCCTCCACACAGATCACGGCGATGCTGCTGGCGCTCACCTGCGCGCTGATTTCCGTGACACGCAATTTCTCCGCCGAGTTCCACCCCTACAATCGCGCAGCGACCACCGTGTTCGAGAAGATGCGCGTCACCGGCCTCATGCTGATGGTGACGAGCCTGACAGGCACAGCCGTCGTCGCGGTGCTGATGGCGCTGACAGCAGCCGGCGTGCTCTCCGTGTCACAGGCCGTACCGTCGCCGGAGGCGTTTCTCGACCTGCCGACCATCGTGCTCGGCGCGTTCATGGGCCTACTGGTATTGACGGCAATGCAGTATTTCGGCTTCTCGTCGGTGGTGAAGATCGGCACCGAGAACTTCATCGCGGCCAACTCGTTCGTGCCGCTGACGACGCTCGCGGCACAGCAGGCCGGCGCCTCGATGGGACTTCTGGCGACGGCCTTTCCGGACTGGCAGTTCTTCGTGACGCTGGCCGGCATTCTCACGGGCGTGGCGATCTATATCGCAGGCTCACGGCGGGACTAGCGGCCCATTCCCTGGTTGAACAGGATTGGCGGCTGCGACAAGTGCGTTGGGGATTGTTCCGGGTGGATGCCAGTTGCTACGAGTTCGGCCCGACGCTTCTGCGCAAGTTGCGGGCGTGCACTTTCAGCCGGGGATTAAGGAGCGCGAGACCGCATGGCAGATACCAGAGCCCTCGTGCTGTTCTCCGGTGGGCAGGATTCGACGGTCTGCCTCGCCTCCGCGCTCGAGCGCTACGACACGGTGGAAACCGTCGGCTTCGACTACGGCCAGCGCCACCGCGTCGAGCTCGATCAGCGAGCCGGAATTCTGGCCGCTCTCGGTACGCGCTTTTCGCGCTGGGCGGGGCGGCTCGGGGAAGACCACGTGCTGGCGCTGCCGACGCTCGCTCAGATCAGCGAGACGAGCCTCACCCGTGACATGGCCATCGAGATCGGTGCGTCGGGCCTGCCGAACACGTTCGTGCCCGGTCGCAACCTTCTTTTCTTCACGTATGCCGCCGCATTGGCTTACCGGCGCGGCATCAGCGTGCTGGTCGGCGGCATGTGCGAGACCGACTTCTCGGGGTATCCCGATTGCCGCAATGACACGCTGCAGACCTTGGCCCGGGCGCTGTCGCTCGGGATGGACAAGCCGATCGTGATCGAAACACCACTGATGTGGATGACGAAAGCCGGCACTTGGGGCCTGGCGCAGACGCTTGGCAGCGACGCGCTGGTCGAGCTGATCGTCGACGAGACCGTCACATGCTATCAAGGCGATACAGGCACACGGCATGACTGGGGCATGGGCTGCGCCGCCTGTCCCGCTTGCCAGCTGCGCGCGAAGGGATGGTTGCAATGGCGAGCCGGCAGGAGCTGATCGATGCGACTGAGCGGGCGCTCGCTGGCGACTGGGAGGGCGCGCACAAAATCGTGCAAGTCTACGAAACCGACACCACGGCGTGCTGGATCCACGGCTGCCTGCACAAGCTCGAGCCTGACGAGGGCAACAGCCGCTACTGGTATCGCCGCTCGGGCCACTCCTACGAGGAGTATGCGGACGGCCGCACTGAACTCGCGGCCATCAAAGCCGCGCTGACGTATTGAGTGAGTCTGATGCCAACCCCTTCACTGATCGGCCTGGACTGGGGCTCGACATCGCTGCGCGCCTACATGTTCGCTTCCGACGGCGCGGTCCTCGATCAGCGCTCAACCCCGCTCGGCGTACTCAACGTCGAGAACCGTGACTTTGCCGGCGCGCGCACTCGCACGATCGGCGAGTGGCTGGCGCAGGCGCCGGGCTTGCCCCTGATCGCGTCCGGCATGATCGGCAGCACGGTCGGATGGCGCGCTGTGCCCTATGTCGCCTGTCCCGCAGGCCCTGCCGACATCGCCTTGGCACTCGCAGCCCAGCGACGTTCGGCGGCCGCCGACGGCATGCTCATCGTGCCGGGCCTCAACGTGACGCGCGGACCCCGGCCAGACGTGATGCGGGGCGAGGAAACGCAGCTGATCGGCGCGCTCACTCGATATCCCCATTTGGCGAGCGGCGCGCGCGTGGTGATGCCCGGAACGCATTCGAAATGGGTGAGCGTCGCCTCCGATCAGATTGGGGGCTTCACGACCTATATGACGGGCGAACTGTTCGCCGTGCTTCGTGATCATTCGATCCTCGGCCGCCCGGCGTCAGAGGCAGGCGCCACGGCAGGCGCACGGCGCGCGGTCGGCGCCGCCTTCGAGCGCGGCGTCGGCGTGGCGCGCGAGGCCGAGCCGCCCGGCGTCGCCGCGCAGCTGTTCACGGCGCGCACCCGCGTTCTCGCCGGTGAGATCGGCGCGGCCGACAGCCTCGATTATCTCTCGGGGCTGCTGATCGGCGACGAGATCCGTTCGGGCCTCGCAGCGCAGCCGCTGATCGCGGGCGAGCCGCTGGCGCTGATCGGAGAGGCGGCCCTCGTCGCACTCTATGCCCGCGCGCTCGAGAGTTACGGGATCCGCAACCCGCTGGTGATCGAGGATGCCGCGACTGCGGGCCTGTGGCGTCTGGCAGTGGCCGCCGGCATCGTCGAGGGCCGCGAGCGAAATTCGGCCGTGCCGTAGGGCGCAATAGCGCGCACAACGCTTTCCACGCCCGCCGACGTCGACGCGCGTATTGCGCCGCGACGGGCACCGTTGGAAGTTGGCGCAATACGCGCGTTGAGCGTCGAAGCGATGGACGGGCC
>JANOJW010000779.1:0-3203 GCA_031418955.1 Hyphomicrobiales bacterium
GGTTTGTTGCTTTCGACCTCGATGTGATCGGTGCCCTGGACCAGATAGTCGCGCGCGTGGGTGATGCGGATACGCACAGTTTCAGCGGATACCGGATTGTGCCAATCGATTTCGTACTTGGTTTTGCGCGGCGCTGCGCCGCCGATGGGTTCGTCCTTCGGCCCTGCTGCACCGGGTTGACGCGCCATTTCTGCGGCGACCTTGTCACGTGCCACTGCGAGGTTGCGGGCGCGTACAGTGATTTCTTCCGTGCCGTCTGGCGTCGTGGCGATGAATACGTCTGGTCCGGCGCCCCAATAGGCGCCGCTGGCGTCGTAACCGTCGCGGTTGACGCGGACGCGCTGGATGTCGAGCTTGTTTGTTGTTGTGTCATCTGCGGCTTTGGAGCGCTTGGTCATCGTGGCCCCGCTGGTTTGTCAGTGGCGGCGGCGATAGCGGATTTCGGTGGACGTTCCGGTTCACGTGGGCCGGTGCCATCATCGGGATCTGGCGCAGGATGGGGCTTCGGTTGCAGGCCGTGCAAATAGTCGACAGTGCGCGTGGCGAGCGATGCGGCGGAGAAAATCGCCTTGGTGTCACCTTTCAAAACGGCCAACCAGTTTTCAATATATTGCGCATGATCGGCGCGTGGTGTATTGGTTATTTCAAGTTCGGCGCAGAGAAATGCTGCTGATAATTCAGCAACTAATTCTTCGAATGAATAGGCCTTATCGCCGAAGCGCTGACCGAATTCTCTATTCAAACGGTGCGCTGCGCCAGCCCAGTGGGCTGACTCATGAAGTCTCGTACTTTCGTAGCTTTCCGTCGGCGTGGATGTGGCCGTGCCGATGAACAGATTGCGTTCGGGCATCTGGATAAAATCGCCTTCGCCGCGACTGTCACGATGACGATAGAAGGCGCGCTGGCCGCCTTCGCGGAATTCAGCCCCGATGTTGGCAAGGAATTCGTCGACGTGTGCGAGACGTGTCGTCAGATCCGGCCGCTGAACCGCTGGCGCAATTAAAAAGCCATCCACCTGCTGCACATTGAAGACCCACGCCGCCTTGGCGAACAGCCGCTTGGCCTGGTCCTCGTCGCTGCTGCTTGCGTCGGGCTTTGCAACTGCGGCCGTGTTCTTTGATGCAGTCTGGGGCACCCACTCGCCATACTTGACGATCATTGAGCCCTTCTCGCCCTTGCGGACTTGAGCACCGAGTTCCTGCCACTGCTTGAAAGTCGCCCAGGTTTGATGCTCGAATTTTTTGGCGTCGGCATCGATCCAGAGCGAGAGGATGTTGCTGCCGCGATAGGTCTTCTCGGTCAGCGCGTTTTTCGGGATCGTGAAGGCGACACCGGGTCGATGCCAGGGCATCTGGAATTCACCAGCTCCGGCCTCAATGGCGGCGACGATTTTGGCGGTAATGGCCTCGTGTACATCGGTTCTTGGTTCGCGCGCCTTTGGCACGACACGCTGACGTGTCGACGCGTCGTCGTTAGTGACCGTGCGTATTGGTTTCTTCATGGGGGCTCTCCTTTTGCGGTGAGGGGTTCGCCCCAAACGGGGCCCCTTGCCGCAAAAGGAGACGCCCGACGTTGATCGCCGGGCGTCCCTTTCCCAAAGCAACTATGATCAGCTTTCGAGTGTCGCGGTTTTGTCGCGTGCCTTACGTGCGCGCTTGTCGGCGCCGGCACGAGCGGCGTCAGCATCAGGCTGCGGTGCTGCTGTTGCGGGAGCTGCCACGTCGGCCCTGGCGGCGCGTTCGGCGTCCAACGCCGCTGTTGACTGCCATGCCAGCACGTTGCCGCCGAAACGAAGACCGCTCTTGCCGCCAAGATCACGAGCGAGAACGGTGTACCGACCGCGAGCGTTCCAGAAGGAACCGATGTCAGTGAAGCCTTTGCCGGGACGGTTGCGTAGCGTGACGTAGAGCGGGATATCGCGTGCTTCCGGCGCGAACAGATCGGTTGGACGTGCGCCAGTTTTCTTGAACTCGCTTTGCATCATCGCATCTTTGGCGGCGACATCGCGGTCACGAGCCGTGGCGTAGCCACCCCAGATGGTCGACACTTCGCCGGAGCGGGGGTCGGTCACTTCGCGGGGTTCGAGTTTGCGGATGTCGTACTCGTCGCCATCCGGCGTCGTGAAGTTGCCGCTGAAAGTGCCGTTGTTGACGAAGAAGCCGGTGCGATTTTCGCCGTCGGCGGGGATTTGTTTTTGGTCGCTCATATTATTTCTCCTCAGAAATGAAGTAATCAATCGGGCGCACCCTAATTAGTCGTTTCGAAAATGGAAGAAGTTTTTCGTTAAAATGGAGAAAGGGCTTTGCGCCATTGAATTTCAATGATTTAGCCGGTGTGCGTTTCATTTCACATTCCTTTGGGGTGGGGTAAGGCTTCGGGTATCGGGGCATTTTCTCGGAGCCGGCCATCGCGAGCCTATACCCGACCGGGGGCTCGTGTGGACGGCTCTGAGACAAGCCCCGGGGCATTTTCTTGGTGAGGTCTGAGCAGCCTTTTTGATTGGCGTGCGTCAGCTGCAGATTTTGAGCGGCGTGCCGCCGAGGAGCGCGTCGAAGAACTCGTCCGGGCAGAACTTCAAGGATCCATCGAGCGGCAGCGTCGCGACACAATCGAGCATCACGACATCGAACGCACGATGCATCGCCGGCGTGCTGGCCCTGAAATATGCCGACCACGCCTGCCAACGCGGATCACACAGAATGATCGCGGCGGCTCGAATGCGGACCAGCAGTGCATCGGCTTCGTTGGTGTTGGTGGTGATTGTCCGCGTGACGGCGATGAGCAAGGTTGGCTCAAGTCGATGGCCGTCAGGTATGAAGGCAAGACAGTCGAGTGCGGCCGCAACGAGTGCGGGCGGAATCGGGGCAGTTGTGACGCGTGGGTCAAAGTTCATCATGTCGGAGCCTCGTCTGTTGGTGACGAAGCGCAACTTGGCGGTGGCAGTACCGACGAGAAAGCAATCTGGATGATAGCAAGTTCTTTGGCTGGGCAGGTTGAACCGATGTGCTCGGCACGTCATTGGACGCATGTGCCAAGTCTTACGCGGCAACGATCGCAACCCGAATGGGCCGAGACCCACGCTTTGCTTCATTCGTCGAGTGCGTGGGGCTCGGTCGCGCGCATCTCCAGCGCGCCATAGATCGAGGCCCGACCACAGGGACGGAGCCGCCCACGGCAGTTCGGCCCTGAAAAGCAAAATCGTG
>JANOJW010000780.1:0-2811 GCA_031418955.1 Hyphomicrobiales bacterium
ACGTCGTTGAGGATCAGCCGCTCGATTTGATCGAACACAAAAACGATGAATCCGATGCTGGAGGATCGAGGGCTATTCAGCGCATCCTTCAAGTAAGTTTCGATCTCAGTGCAGATGTCCTTCAACGCTGGGTCGTCGCGATTTTTGTCGAGAGCTTCGTGAATTGTAATTTTTTTCTTTAGGAATTTAGTGACGTCCCCTTCCAGTTTTTTGCCCTCAGCGGTCAACGTGCTGGTACGGATGATGGGCTGGAGGATATCGGTGATGAACCTATTGTAAGTCGTGATCACCTCGGATCCGTAGTGATGTTTATGTTGTGCGAGGTTGGGTAAGACGATTTGCTTGAGGAGTGTCGATTTGCCGGCCCCGCTGGGTCCGGTGACGATGACATGAGACCGTTCAGCATCCTCGATGCGCTTCTGAAGCGCCGCAGCTTCGGTATCCCGCGGCCATACAAAGTCGCCGGGCCTGGGTGAGCCGGGGGTTTTGTCGTTTGGCGCCTGGACGTGGTTCCGGTCGCTCTCCCGGGAGCCAAACGGCGAAAACCATTTGGGATCCCTCGGTGTCTCGCTCGCCCGAACTTTCAGGACGCGCCGGATCATCGAAACGGCAGCCAGGATGCCCACGAGCAGGAAGAGGATGCCGATGGGCACGGCGCTGCGTGCCGCGCCCTGGAGGCCAACCGCCTCTCCGATCAGCCCGAATTGATCATAAAATGCCGTCAGGCAGGCGATCAGAAAAAGTGCAATCACCAATGGATGTGTCAGGGCGGACGAAGACTTTACCAATTGCCACCTCGGGTAACCGATGGTCGAAAACGACGCGAGGTCGGTGGTCGAGCTGACGGTTCCCCTCGCGCGACTGAACGGCACGCGATGATCGGTCCGCCACATTCCAGTCGAGGTGTCGATCTGCGCAATTCTACATGTTCTCTGCGATCAGCGCGTGTCTTGTCTCGGCTCCGTCCCCATGAGGCAACGACTATCGTCTTAGTCGGCATTTCGCAAGACGGTCGGTGAAGGCCTGGATGGGGCCTGGTTGCGGCTTAAAACCGCTCCACCCGATACGGCGCCATGTCGAGGCTCGGTGCTTCGCCCGTCATCATCTCGGCGAGGAGGCGGCCGCTGATGGGGCCGAGCGTGAAACCCAGATGATGATGGCCGTAGTCGAGCCACAGTCCCTTTTTGCCGGGCGCGGGGCCGATTACGGGCAGCATGTCGGGGAGGCATGGGCGGCGGCCGAGCCAGGGTTCCTGGTCGACGCGTTCGCCGAGCGGGAACAGCTTTCGCGCGACAGGCTCGACGGCGTCGAGCTGGACGGGGGTGGCCGGCGCATCGCGGTCGGCGAACTCGGCGCCGGTGGTGAGGCGGATGCCCTTCATCATCGGCGTCATGCAATAGCCGTACGTGGTATCGATCACGGGGCGCGAGAGCGTGGCGTTGCCCTCGGCGCGGTAATGCATGTGGTAGCCGCGCTTGAAGCCCATCGGGATCTTGAGGCCCTGCGCGCGCGCGACATCGTCCGACCAGGGGCCGAGCGCGACCACGGCCTCGGGCGCCTCGACCCAGCCGTTGGGCGTGGCGACGCGCCAGCCGGTGGCAGTCTGCTCGAGCGAGCGCGCTTCGCCCGGCATGTACTGGCCGCCGAGCTTGCCGAACAGTTCTGCATAGGCCCGGCCGAGCGCGCCCGGATCGCCGACCGAGACGGGATCGGTCATGTGGACGGCGCCGACGAAATCATACGTCACGTGCGGCTCGAGCGCGGCGAAGGCGGCAGCGTCCAGATTGACCGCGGCGATGCCATACTCGCGCTGGATGGCTGCGTCCTCGGACTGCGATTTCGCAAGCTTCTCGGCCGAGCGATAGGCGCGGATGTAGCCGGTGCGGCGGAACATGCCGGTCACGCCCGCGGCCTCTGCCAGCGCCTCGTGCTCGACGAGGCAGCGCTCGATGAGGCGGGCGAGGGACCGCGTGCTCGCGGCCTTGCCCTCGGGCGTGGAGGCCCGCCAGTAGCGGAACAGATACGGCGCAATCTTCGGGAGCGCGGCGAGATGGTAGTGCGCGTCGGTGCCGCGGCCGAGCGCATGCGCGAGGATATCGCCCCACTCGCGCGGAAACATGTAGGGCACCACGCCCTCGCGCTGGATGATGCCGCCGTTGCCGTAGGAGGTCTCCTCGGCGGGCCCGCGACGGTCGATGAGGGTCACGGCGCGGCCGCGCTTCTGCAGGTGCACGGCGGCTGAGATGCCGACCATGCCGGCGCCGAGGACGAGGACGTCGATTTTCATGGGGTCTCGCCGATCGCCGGTGATGAGCTGTGTGTGCGCACCACCTCAATATGGAAGCGATGCTGAACGGGTGCTAGTCCTCAGCCGGGATCCATGCATTCCCGGAGGGAGCCAAATCGCCGCAATGGTGAGCGGCGATCAGAAGCCCGGCAGCGGCGGCAGGTGGGCCGACCGGATGCCGATCGCCTTGAAGCGGGTGCCCATGCCGTTGGGCGCCATCAGGCGGGCAACGCCGGTTTCGATCGCAGCGGCCTTGGCAGGGTTGGCCGCCATCAGCCGCGAGGCCCGTTCGACAATGCCGAGCCGGCCGAGGAACTCGGCCTGGGTGGTGGGGCCGTCGACGGCGAGACCCCAGCTCGACGCCTCTCGAGCGAAGGCGGAGAAATCGACCTGTTGCGTGAGATCTGCCTCACCCGGCGAGGTCAGTGGATGCTCATAGGCGTGCGCCCGTGTGGCCTGCAGCGTATCACCGGTCGCCGGACCCTGATGTCCGTAGTCGATGAACATGGCCGCGAGTGGCCCGG
>JANOJW010000781.1:0-2795 GCA_031418955.1 Hyphomicrobiales bacterium
CAACCGCACCGTCGGCCTGCGCGACACTTGGGCGAAGGAAGCTGGCGCGAAGTTGGCAGGCACCAAGCCGGGCGGGCCGGCTAAGCGGTGAGAGTGGCACGCGGCCGAGCCGTCCCGGAATGCGCTCGCCATTGGCGGCTCAATCGGTAAAGTGGAACCGTCAACCCCGGGAGACGCCCCATGATCTACGAGTTCCGCACCTACACGCTGGCCCCCCGCACGCAGGGCGAGTTCCTGAAGCGCTTCGGCGAGGCGCTGCCCAAGCGCCTGGAATACTCGCGTCTCGCGGCCTTCTGGACCACCGAGATCGGTCCGTTGAACCAGGTGATCCACGTCTGGGAATACAAGGACACCAACGAGCGCTCCGAAGTTCGCGCCCGCGTGCAGAAGCTGGGCATCTGGCCGCCCAAGACCACCGACCTCATCACCGACATGACGTCGGAAATCCTCATTCCTCAAGCCTTCTCGCCGCCGATGGCACCGTCCAACCACGGCCCCTATTTCGAGATGAGGTCCTATACGCTGAAGCCAGGCGGGACGTCGCAGATGGCGGAGAGCTGGGGCAAGCATTTGCCGGGCCGGCTGAAGCTCTCGCCGCTGATCGGTGTGTTCGCCTCCGACATCGGCGCGCTCAACAAGTGGGTGCACATCTGGGCCTACAAGAGCCTCGACGAGCGCGTCGCTGTCCGCAAGACGGCGATGGAGCGAGGCATCTGGCCGCCGCCCTCGACGCCCGACAAGCCCAGTCCGACCCTCCAGCAGGAGAGCAAGATCCTGCTGGCGACGCCGTTTTCGCCGATCAAGTGAACGCGCTGCCTCAATAGGATTGACAGGCGGCGGCTCCGATTGCCAATCTGTTTCGCAAACTGCGCTCAACGGTGCAAGTAGACATCTACGTATGTGGATCCCATGCGAACGGAATTCGACTGGGATCCACAGAAAGCTGCCGCGAATTTTGCGAAACACGACGTCTCGTTCGACGAGGCGATGACTATCTTCAGTGATCCACTCGCTCTGTCGCGTCCTGACCATGACAGCACCGGGGAAGAGCGATGGATCACGATTGGCCTCGGTCATTCTACAAGGTTGCTGCTAGTCGTTCACACGCACACGCAGATCGATCAGGACGTGACCCACATCAGGATCATCTCGGCGCGCAAGCCTTCCCGACGAGAAACCTCTCAATACGAGAACGAGGCATGACCAACGATATGAAGGACGAGTACGACTTTACCGGCGCCAAACGAGGCAAGTTCTATCGTGCCGGTGGCAGTCTGGTCCCGCCGGTGCATCTGGACGCCGACATCCTGAAGTATTTGCAGAATCGAGCAGTCGCACGCGGAAAAAGTTTGAATGACCTTGTCAACGAGATGCTCAAGATTGACATCGAGCTGATCGAGGCGGTGAAATAGCCATTGGTGTGCGGGGGTGGGGATCGAACCATTCATGGCGACGCTGCGTGAGGCGGGCTGACGAAGAACGTCATCCGGGGCTCAACGGCATAAATGTTCCGGGGCAGGGGCATTCGCCCTCGATGCACTCACCATGGGCTGCTGCTGATCCTTTTTACCTTCGATATGGCGCGGCATTCTCGTCGTTCGCTGGCAGCGAAAGTCGTGACAGTCCAAGGTGTAAGCACGCATGAAGCGGATTTTGATCTTCTTCGACGGCACCTGGAACCGGCCCGACGCGCGCGACGAGACGACGAACGTGGTCAAGCTGCACAGCGCCGTGGCCCCCAAGGACGCGGCTGGCCACGACCAGATCGCGCACTACGAGATCGGCATCGCGACGGACAAGGCTCTCGGCAGGTGGACGTTCGCGGCGGGCGCGATCGGTGTCGGCGTCGCCGAGCGGGTGATCAGCGGCTACGACGTGCTGTGCCGGCTCTATCAGCCGGGCGACGAGATCCAGATCTACGGCTTTTCGCGCGGCGCGTTCCAGGCGCGCAGTCTCGGCGGCCTCGTGACGCTGCTCGGCATCCTCAAGCCCGATGCGGCATTCAAGGCGGAAGAGGCATGGCAGTGCTATCAGCAATGGACCCGCGCGCCCGACGAGAGCCGGATCGCGGCACTCCGCGCGGCTTCGCATCATCCGGTGCGCGTCGGGCTCATCGGCGTGTGGGACACCGTCGGCAATCTGGGGGTGCCGTTTGCGCCGCGTCGCATCGATAAGCGAGAGCTTGCGTTTCGTGACCAGCAACTGTCGCCGCTGGTGGGCATCGGGCTGCACGCCTTGTCGATCGACGAGCCGAGAGGACCGTTCAGGCCGACGCTGTGGACGCGAAAATGGAACGAGCAACTGCCGGAAGGCCAATCGATCGAGCAGGTCTGGTTTCCGGGCTGCCATGCCAACATCGGCGGCGGTTATCCAGACAGCAAGCTGTCCGACATCTCGCTGCTGTGGATGGCGGAACGAGCGATGGCGACCACCGGCGTGGCTTTCGACCTGGACAAGCTCCGGCGTGAGGCGGCGCCCGATCCGCTAGGACTGGCCGTGGCGCCGCTGAGCGACGGCATGTTTCGTTTGACGCGGTACATTCCGTTCGTGCGGCTGATCGAGCAGAACATGAAAGGGATTTCGCTGGCGAGGCGCGCGATCTTCGGGGGGTGGCGCTCGAGCCGCCTACCGGCCGACCAGGAGCCGGTCAACGAGAGCATCCATCCGAGCGCGGTCGAGCGGTTCGGCAAGCCTGTCATTGTGCAAAGCGGCGCGTCTCAAGAGCACATAATCTATCGGCCCAGACCGCTAAAGATTGCGCTGCGCCGCCTCGAAAAGAAGCGGTGATGCTTGCG
>JANOJW010000782.1:0-2816 GCA_031418955.1 Hyphomicrobiales bacterium
TCGGAATACATGTTCCTCGACGACACGGCGTGCAATCTGGCCTCGCTCAACCTGCTCACCTTCCGCGACGACAAGACCAAGATGTTCGACATCGAGGGCTATGAGCATGGCGTGCGGCTGTGGACCATCGTGCTCGAGATCTCGGTGATGATGGCGCAGTTCCCTTCGCGCCAGATCGCGGAGCTGTCCTACCGCTACCGCACGCTGGGCCTGGGCTTTGCCAACATCGGCGGCCTGCTGATGGCGTCGGGCATCGGCTACGACAGCGCCGAGGGCCGCGCGATCTGCGGCGCCATCTCGGCGGTGATGACGGGCGTTGCCTACGCGACGAGTGCGGAGATGGCAGCCGAACTCGGGGCCTTCCCGGGCTATGAGCCGAACGCTCCCGACATGCTGCGCGTCATTCGCAACCACCGCCGCGCAGCCTATGGCAACAAGGACGGCTACGAGCGTCTGGCCACCGTGCCGGTGCCGCTCGACCACGCCTCGTGCAAGGATCGGGGCTTGGTCAACGCCGCGATGCGCGCGTGGGATCGCGCCATCGAGCTCGGCCAGGCGCACGGCTACCGCAATGCGCAGGCGACCGTGGTTGCGCCGACCGGCACCATCGGTCTCGTCATGGACTGCGACACGACCGGCATCGAGCCCGACTTCGCGCTCGTCAAATTCAAGAAGCTTGCCGGCGGCGGCTACTTCAAGATCATCAACCGCGCGGTGCCCGACGCGCTGCGCACGCTCGGCTACGGCGAGGCGCAGATCGCGGAGATCGAGGCCTATGCGGTGGGCCACGGCTCGCTCCGGCAGGCGCCGGCGATCAACCACTCGACGCTCAAGACCAAGGGCTTCACGGACGAGGCGCTCGAGAAGCTCGAGGGCGCACTTAAGGCAGCGTTCGACATCAAGTTCGTGTTCAACAAGTGGACGCTCGGTGTGGACTTCCTGGTGAAGTCGCTGAAGATTGCGCCTGAGAAGCTTGATGATCCCTCGTTCGAGCTGCTGCCCCACCTCGGGTTCTCCAAGCGCGACATCGAGGCGGCGAACGAGCACGTCTGCGGCGCCATGACGCTCGAAGGCGCGCCGCATCTGGCGAAAGCGCATTACTACGTGTTCGACTGCGCCAATCCGTGCGGCCGCAAGGGCCACCGGTTCCTCTCGGTCGACAGCCATATCCTGATGATGGCGGCGAGCCAGCCGTTCATCTCGGGCGCGATCTCCAAGACCATCAACATGCCCAACGACGCGACGGTGGAGGACTGCAAGGCGTCCTACATGCTGTCGTGGAAGCTGGCGCTGAAGGCCAACGCGCTCTATCGCGACGGCTCGAAACTGTCGCAGCCGCTGAACTCGCAGATCCTGCCGGACGACGAGGACGAGGCCGACGAGATCGCCGAGCAGCTGTCGGCATCGCAGCCGGCGAACGTGCGGGCGATGGCCGCAGCCGAACGGCTCGTCGAGAGCCTGAAGACGCGCATCGCGGCACTCGAGCAGGCGCAAGCGGGCGAACGTGAGCGTGAGAAGCTGCCCGCCCGCCGCAAGAGCTACATCCAGAAGGCGACGGTCGGTGGCCACAAGGTCTATCTGCACACCGGCGAGTACGAGGACGGGCGGCTCGGCGAAATCTTCATCGACATGCACAAGGAGGGCGCGGCCTTCCGGAGCCTGATGAACAACTTCGCCATCGCCATCTCGCTCGGCCTCCAGTACGGCGTGCCGTTGGAGGAGTACGTGGACGCCTTCACGTTCACGCGCTTCGAGCCGGCGGGCCTGGTGCAGGGCAACGACGCGATCAAGAACGCGACGTCGATCCTCGACTACATTTTCCGCGAATTGGCCGTGTCGTATCTCGGCCGTCACGATCTGGCGCACGTCGACCCGCGAGAGATCGTCGGCGAGACGGGCCTTGGCTCCTCCGACGAAGAGCTGGAGGGCGCGAGGCCGCCCGCCATGCCGGCCGCGAAGTTCATGTCCAAGGGCCTGACGCGCGGCATCCAGCCGAACGTGTTCGTCGTGCCGGAGGCGCGCAACTATCACGTGCGCGGCAACACCGCGCTCGCCGTGCAGGCGCAGGAGGACGCGGCGGCCGCGACCGATCCGGCGCTGGCGATGAAGAAGCTCGAGACGCTGAAGGCCGAGTACGCGCAGACGGTGACCACAACCATGGTTTCGACCGAGACCACGGTGATCGGTAAGCCGCAGCCGCAGGCCATGCAGGTGACGCTGACCGAAGCGGAGCGCCGCCGCGAGGCGAAGGTGCGCGGCTACGAGGGCCAGACCTGCGGCGAGTGCGGCAACTTCACGCTCGTGCGCAACGGCACCTGTCTCAAGTGCGACACCTGCGGCGGCACCAGCGGGTGCAGCTGATGTAGTGACCAGCGAGGGCTGAGGGCGCCAAGGTAGGAACTTTTCACTAGTCGTAGTCGCGCTGTGTGCGTCTTCAAAATAGAGCGGAGCACAATCAATGGACAAGAATGTCAAGGTCGATCAGATCGCGCGAAATTCATTCAGAGTGACATTCGCAGTGCCAACTCGAGTGGCACCGAGGCTGGAGTTCTTTGAACTTCCCGTGGGCGCAAAACCACTGGTGAAGGAAGTCTCGACTCTAGGTTTCATAGTGGAGTTTCATCCAAGAAATATCGAGGTCAAGACGTTCGGTTTCACCGGTGATGCCGAGCTTTGAGTTGTTCCACCAGCGACGAAGCCATGCAGGTGACGCTGACCGAAGCGGAGCGCCGCCGCGAGGCGAAGGTGCGCGGCTACGAGGGCCAGACCTGCGGCGAGTGCGGCAACTTCACGCTCGTGCGCAACGGCACCTGTCT
>JANOJW010000783.1:0-2063 GCA_031418955.1 Hyphomicrobiales bacterium
CTTTTCATTCGGTACGGTGTTTTTATTAACGGTAATGCCGGCTTCGTCTAAGGCATTTTCAGCCACTTTGCCTGTGAGCGCCGCGAAAGGTTCTTTGCTTTCCGCTAAGTTCACCAGCATCAGATGATTGTCGGTGCCGCCGGCGACGATGTTGTAGCCGCCCGCTTTGATGGTCTCGGCGAGCACTTTGGCGTTGTCGACCACGGCCTTCGCATAGGTCTTGAATTCCGGGGCCAGCGCCTCCTTGAACGCCACCGCTTTGGCGGCGACGATGTGCATCAGCGGGCCGCCCTGCAGGCCCGGAAACACGGCCGAGTTGATCTTTTTGGCGATCTCCTCGTCGTTGGTGAGGATGAGCCCGCCGCGGGGTCCGCGCAGCGACTTGTGCGTGGTCGAGGTCACGACATGGGCGTGCGGCACCGGCGAGGGATGCACGCCGCCAGCGACCAGACCCGCGATGTGCGCCATGTCGACCATCAGGTAGGCGCCGACCTTGTCGGCGATGGCGCGGAAGCGGGCCCAATCCCAGAAGCGCGAATAGGCGGTGCCGCCGGCGATGATCAGCCGCGGCTTTGAAGCGAGCGCCAGCTTCTCCACCTCGTCGAGGTCGATCAGTTGCGTATCGGGCCGCACGCCGTAGGGCACGACCTTGAACCACTTGCCGCTCATGTTGACGGGCGAGCCGTGCGTCAGGTGCCCGCCCGCGTTGAGGTCGAGGCCCATGAAGGTGTCACCGGGCTTCAACAAAGCGAGGAACACCGCCTGGTTCATCTGGCTGCCCGACGACGGCTGCACGTTGGCGAACTTGGCGCCAAACAACGCCTTCGCCCGCTCGATCGCCAGCGTCTCGGCCTCGTCCACGTACTGGCAGCCGCCGTAGTAGCGCTTCCCCGGATAGCCCTCGGCGTACTTGTTGGTCAGCACCGAGCCCGACGCCTCGAGCACCGCGCGCGACACGATGTTCTCGGATGCGATCAACTCGATCTCGGTACGCTGGCGGCGGGTCTCCCGCTCGATGGTGCCGTAGAGCTCGGGATCGGCCTCGGCGAGGCTGCGGGCGAAGAACGGATTGGCGGAAGTGCGCTTTGACATGGGCAGGTCCTTCGAGGGCCGGCCCGGTCAGGACCGCCAGTGCGGCGCCCTCTTAGCAGCGTTCCCGCGACGCAACAACTTGGCGGCAACGAGAGGATGCGTCGTGTGCGGAGATCGGCCTTGTGCCGTTTACGGTTGTTGGATCAAATACGCTGCATACCCTGGGAGGTGCCCTTGAAGGATATGCCTGTAACACTTGAATTGCTCACGGCGATCGGCGGACTGCTTGGTGCTGGATTTGTAGCGGGAGCTGGCCTGATCAAGCTTGTGACAGCCAGCGCCTCCAAGAAGAAGGATGAAACCGTCAGCAAGCTGAGACGAAGGCCTCGGTTCTTGAGAAGCTGAACGTTGAACTCACCGCAAAGAATTGCAAACTCGAGGAGAGGCTCGAAGCGCTTGCCACCCGTCCACCATCGCAGACAGGTGATGATCAGATGCTTGCGGCACGGCTCGAAATTGATCGCCTCACGGAGCAAATGGCGGCCAATCAGTCGCTCATCGACAAGATGCTCCAGCATGAGGGACAGATTTGGCGTCTCTATCCACCGTCACCTCCGATCACGTTCAAGCCACCCGCAGAGTCTTCGCACGCGAAGATCGTGCTCGTCGCGAACAACAAGGGCGGTGTCGGCAAGACGACGCTTGTGATGTATCTGGCCCACTACTTCGCCGGTCTGGGTAAGCGCGTTCTTGCCATCGACCTCGACCCGCAAGGCTCTTTGACGCGAGCGATGCTCACCATCGGTGACGTCGTCATACCTCCGGCACCGAGCCATCGGCTGGCATATGTCAATCAGTTGCTGACAGAGGCAGGCCCGGCACGATGGAACCCCGAAGTGCTCGGCGGCAGGCTGAGGGGCGTTGACCTTGCGACTGCGGACCAGACACTAGGAGCCTGTCCACTTTATCTTGGCGATGACGGATCGTGACGTCAATGAGGGCGCGGAAGGGCATGTTTGCCCTTCAAAGTG
>JANOJW010000784.1:0-3223 GCA_031418955.1 Hyphomicrobiales bacterium
CCGCTCGTGCAGGAACCAGCCCGAGTACATCAGGAGCGCGCAGTACAGCGAGTAGCGGATCCCCTTGGCGAAGCCCCAGCAGAGGTCCTGCGGCCGCATGTACGCGAGCCACGTGAACAGGAGCAGGCCGAACCGCGTCCACGCGCGATTGAGGGGGCTGAGGATCTGCGGCCATGCCAAGGCCGCCACACCGAACGCCGACGCCGCGCCGAGCCACCAGGGCCACGTCGCGCCTTGGCGATACCAGCTGAACGCCGCGACGAGGCAGAACACGCAGGCAAACACCAACCCGAAGCCGCGGTCGGTGCCGCCGGTCACCTGCTCCTCGCGGGAGGTCAGCTCGTGCGAGCCGAAGAACTTGTCGGACTTGGCGGCCATCAACTCAAATCCCGAGAAACTTGCCGCCACCAGCCCCGCGCCCCATTGCGGGACGCGAGCCGGCAGCTTCCCCGCTAACCATCAAGTTCCGTGCCAGCGATGCGATCCAGACGTCCCAACCCCTCGACTACCCTCGATTTGCTTGATCCAGCCCCTTGGTCTGGCAACATTGGCGGCCGGCGCCACAACCGGAAAGGAGTGGCGGCGAACGCCCATGCCTCGTATGTGAAACGACCTGAAGCAGCGGAGCGAACGATGCGGACGCGCTCGGAAAATCTGAGTTGCTCAGTCCGGTGCCTCGCGGTCCGGGCCGGCCGATTGTTGCTGCCGTTCCTCGTCTTGTTCGCTGCCGGGTTGCAGGTGCAGGCCCAGCGCGCCACCGATGCCCCCGCCTCCCCGGAAGCCGCCACTGCGCTCGTCGCACGCGCAGCCGTCGTCGCCGACCGTCACCTCGTCGTCGCCGCCAACCCGTATGCGGCCGCGGCCGGCCGCGACATGCTGCGCGCGGGCGGGTCGGCCGTCGATGCGGCGATCGCTGCCCAGCTCGTGCTCGGCCTCGTCGAGCCGCAGTCGTCGGGCCTTGGCGGCGGCGGCTTCCTCGTCGCCTTCGATGCCGCCAGCAGCGCGATGCGCACCTACGACGGCCGCGAGTCGGCGCCAGCTGCCGCAACGCCCACCCGCTTCATCGCCAACGGCCGGCCGATGCCGTTCGATGCGGCCTCGCGCTCCGGCCTCGCCGTCGGCACGCCGGGGCTCGTCGCGATGCTTGGCGTAGCCCACCAGCGCCACGGCCGGCTACCCTGGGCGCGCCTGTTCGAACCCGCGATCCGTATCGCCGACGAAGGCTTCCTCGTCTCGCCGCGGCTCTCCGCCCTGCTGCATCGCGAGGGCCCCGAGCGGTTTCCTGGCGAAGCGCGCCGCTACTTCTTCGACGAAACGGGAATGCCGCGCCCAACCGGTTTCCGTCTGAAGAACCCCGACTACGCCACAACCCTGCGCGCCATCGCCGCCGGCGGCCCGCGCGCCTTCTACGAAGGGCCGATCGCGCAGACGATCGCCAACGCCGTGCTCGCCGCCCCTTTCGCGCGCGGCGACCTCACGCTCGCGGATCTTGCCGGCTACCGGGCGATCGAACGTGCAGCCGTCTGTGCGCCCTATCGGGGCAAGCGCGTCTGCGGCATGGGCGCACCCTCGTCAGGCGGCCTCGCGATCGCGCAAGCCCTGATGCTGCTCGAGGGCGAGCCGCTCGGCCGCGCGCCCGCCGACGCCATGCGGCCAGCCGACATGCATCTCGTCACGGAAGCGACGCGGCTGGCCTTCGCCGACCGCAACTTCTATGTCGGGGACCCCGCGCGCGTGAGCATTCCCACAGGTCTCCTCGATCCCAGCTACATCGCCGAGCGCCGCCGCCTGCTCGATCGTTATGCGCCAACGCCCGCGCCCTATCCCGGCATCCCGCCTGGTGCAGCAAGAATCGCACTCGGCGCCGACGCAACCGACGAAGCGTCCGGCACCACGCACGTTTCGATCATCGATGCCGCCGGCAACGCGGTGGCGATGACCACCTCCATCGAGCAGGCCTTCGGCTCGCACCTGTGGGCGTCGGGCTTCCTGCTCAACAACCAGCTCACCGACTTCTCCTTCCGTTCAGCCGACCGCGACGGCCGCCCGATCGCCAACCGCGTCGAGGGAGGAAAACGACCGCGCAGTTCGATGGCGCCGACCATCGTGCTCGACGAGCGAGGCCGGCCTCTCGTCGTGACCGGCTCGCCCGGCGGCCCACGCATCATCGCCTACGTGCTGAAAAGCCTGATCGCCACGCTCGACTGGCGCCTGTCGCCGCAACAGTCGGTGGAACTCGTCAATTTCGGCAGTCGCGGTGGCGGCCTCGAGATCGAGTTGCCGGCGGCCTCCGACGCGACGCTCGGCGGACTCGTGACGCGCTCGGAGCACTGGCATCGGGCATTGCGCTATGCGATCGGCCTCAAGGCGCACGGCCAGAGCGCGTCGTTTGCCGAGATGGCCTCAGGGCTACACATGATCGCCCGCCGCCCCGACGGCCGCCTCGAGGCCGGCGTCGACCCCCGCCGCGAAGGCGCAGCACTGGGGGATTGACGAGACACGGTCTCGCTTGCAGCGGCCTGCAGAGACCGCGACGGGCTTCTCGTTTGTCATCATCGGGCTTGTCCCGATGACCCATTCCTCAGGTGGCTCGAGATGAGCGATTGGAGAGCGCCGCACGCAGCGAGCGCTCGGAAACGCTGCAACCGGGTGCCCCAATTCAACCCATGGCATTTGCTGAACCATGGGTCCTCGCGACAAGCGCGAGGATGACGGCCGCATCAGTGTGCACTGTCGACTGCGGATCGGCTAACGCTTGCGTCGGCGTGCGGCCCGTGCACGAATGTGGCTTCCAACATCGACCCCGACGAGGAGGGCGCTCCCCATGAAGCTCGGACTGCTGCTGCGGTATGACGGCGAGATCGGGGGGCCGAAGATGGACCTCGTGCTGGAGGCCGAGAAGCTCGGCTTCGCTTCCGTGTGGTCGGGCGAATCCTATGGCACCGACGCGGTGTCGCCGATCGCCTGGGTGCTGTCGCGCACGACCAGGATCAAGGGCGGCACCGGTATCATGCAGATCCCGGGACGCACGCCCGCCTGCGCGGCGATGACCGCGATGACGCTGCAGGCGATGTCGGGCAACCGCTTTCTGATGGGCGTTGGGCCGTCGGGGCCGCAGGTGATCGAAGGCTGGCATGGCGTCGCCTACGGCCGCCCCCTGCTGCGCTCCAAGGAGTACATCGAGATCGTGCGCCGGATCTTCGATCGCACCGGCAATCTCGAG
>JANOJW010000785.1:0-1940 GCA_031418955.1 Hyphomicrobiales bacterium
GTCGGGCGGTATCCGAACCGACCTGGCGCAGTACCGCGAACTCGCCGCGTTCGCTCAGTTCGCCTCCGACCTGGATGAGGCCACCCGCAAGCAGTTGGATCGCGGCGCACGCGTCACGGAACTGCTGAAGCAGGCCCAGTATTCGCCGCTGCCGATCAGCCTGATGGCGGCGACGCTGTTCGCCGTGAACAAGGGTTTCACCGACGACATCGATGTGAAGAAGGTGCTGGCCTTCGAGCACGGTTTGCACCAGCACCTGAAGTCGAGCCACGCGGCGCTGCTGGCCAAGCTGGAAAAAGACAAGGCGATGGACAAGGACGCCGAAGCGGAACTGAACGGCGCCGTCGCTGCATTCAAGAAATCGTTCGCCTGAGCCCGACAGCCGGAGACACACCATGGCGGTCGGCAAAGAAATACGCACCAAGATCAAGAACTTCGAGAGCACGAAGAAGATCACCAAGGCGATGGAGATGATCTCGGTCTCGAAGATGCGCAAGGCGCAGGACCGCATGCGCGCGGCGCGGCCGTACGCCGACAAGATCCGCAATATCACGGCGAATTTGTCGCAGGCGAATCCCGAGTACAAGTCGCCATACATGCGCAAGACCGGCGCGAGCAAGGCCACCGGCTACATCGTCGTCACGTCCGACAAGGGTCTGTGCGGCGGCCTGAATACGAACGTGCTGCGCGCCGTGACGAACAAGCTGCGCGAAGAGCAAACGGCCGGTGGCAGCGCGCAAGCAGTGGCGCTGGGCAACAAGGGCCTGGGCTTTCTGAACCGCATTGGCGTCAAGGTGGTGAGTCAGGCCACGCAACTGGGCGACAAGCCGCATCTGGACAAGCTGATCGGCCCGGTCAAGTCGATGCTCGACGCCTTCGTCGAAGGCAAGGTCGATGCGGTGTACCTCTGCTACACCAAGTTCATCAATACGATGAAGCAGGAACCGACGATAGAGCTGTTGCTGCCGCTCTCAAGCGAGCGCTTGCAGCAAAGCGCCGCCGAGAAGTCGCAGTACGCATGGGACTATCTGTACGAGCCCGATGCGTCGACGGTAATCGACGAACTGTTCACGCGCTACATCGAAGCGCTGGTCTACCAGTCCGTCGCCGAGAACATGGCTTCGGAACATGCGGCGCGCATGGTCGCGATGAAGGCCGCGACCGACAACGCCGGCAACCTGATCGCCGAGCTCAAGCTCGTCTACAACAAGACGCGCCAGGCGGCGATCACGAAAGAACTCTCCGAGATCGTCGGCGGC
The DNA here is from genome assembly GCA_031418955.1 of Hyphomicrobiales bacterium. Taxonomy (GTDB): domain Bacteria; phylum Pseudomonadota; class Alphaproteobacteria; order Rhizobiales; family Hyphomicrobiaceae. Next base: position 1,260 of record JANOJW010000785.1, read on the forward strand.
GCCGCCGCGATCAGCGGTTGACGCGGCCGCGCGTGAACCGGCTCGCAAGTACATCGATTGAAGTTTGAAGGAACCGAAGAACATGGCAGCTACCCAATCCCAGGGCAAGATCGTGCAGTGCATCGGCGCTGTGGTCGACGTGGAATTTCCGCGCGAGAAGATGCCGCGCATTTACGACGCGCTCAAGCTCGAAGGCTCGGCGCTGACGCTCGAAGTGCAGCAGCAGCTCGGCGACGGCATCGTACGCACGATCGCGCTGGGCTCCTCCGACGGTTTGCGCCGAGGCCTGATGGTGACCAACACCGGTGCCTCGATCACCGTGCCGGTGGGCACGGCGACGCTCGGCCGCATCATGGACGTGCTGGGCAACCCGATCGACGAGCGCGGCCCGGTGGACCGCACGCTCACCGCATCGATCCATCGCAAGGCGCCGAGCTACGACGAGTTGAGCCCGTCGCAAGAGCTGCTGGAAACCGGCATCAAGGTGATCGACCTGATCTGCCCGTTCGCCAAGGGCGGCAAGGTCGGCCTGTTCGGCGGCGCCGGCGTGGGCAAGACGGTGAACATGATGGAGCTCATCAACAACATCGCCAAGGCGCACTCGGGCCTGTCGGTGTTTGCCGGCGTGGGCGAGCGTACCCGTGAGGGCAACGACTTCTATCACGAGATGGCTGACTCCAA
>JANOJW010000786.1:0-4190 GCA_031418955.1 Hyphomicrobiales bacterium
TGCGATCCTGCTTGCCGTCACAGTGGTCCACGTTCCGAAGGCCCACGCCGTGGAGCCCGACGAGATCCTTGCCGACGCCACGCTCGAAGCGCGCGCGCGAAAACTGTCGACCGAGTTGCGCTGTCTCGTCTGCCAGAACCAGTCGATCGACGACAGCAACGCGCCGCTCGCGCGCGACTTGCGGCTGCTGGTGCGCGAGCGCCTGAAGACCGGCGCCTCCGACGATGACGTGCGCGCGTTCGTCGTGCAGCGCTACGGCACGTATGTGCTGCTGAAGCCGCCGCTGGGCGCGGGCACGCTGTTGCTCTGGCTGACGCCGCTCTTGGTACTGGGCGGAGTCGGGCTTCTCGTCGGGCGCCGGTTGCGGCAAGGTGGGTTGGCCACGACGCCCACAGCCGCGGCAGCACCACTCAGCGACGACGAGCAGCAGCGTCTCGCGGAGATCCTGTCACGCGACCAGGCCAACGACCCGGCAAAGCGCGACCGCTGACCACCCAACGAGGGAATGAGGCCGCCCCATGAACGATGCGCCGACCGCCCAGTCAGCCGACACCCCGTTCCGCATTGCGCCGCCGGCCGCCTCGCCGCTGGCGCTCGACTGCGCCGGCATGGATTTCTGGGCCGCCGATCCAGCGTTGGGCGATCTGCTGCGGCTCTATCTCGAGCCGAAAACCTACGCGCATTTCGAGCCGCACTATCAGCGTCTCGGCCGCCTCGCCGGCGGACGTCTCGACGAGATCGCGCGTATCGCCGACCGCAACGGACCGATCCTGCGCACGCGCGATCGCTTCGGGCGCGACGAGGACTGGATCGAGTACCACCCGGCCTACAAGGAGATGGAGCGAATCGCGTTCGGCGACCTGCAGCTCCACGCCATGAGCCACCGCGCGGGCGTGATGGGCTTTGATCGGCCGCTGCCGGCGGTCGCCAAGTACGCGTTCACCTATCTCTATGTGCAGGCCGAGTTCGGCATCATGTGCCCGGTCAGCGTGTCGGATACCTCCGCGCTGCTGGTCCGCCGCTACGCCGCGCCCGAGCTGCGATCGTGGCTGTTGCCGCGCATGCTCTCGGGCGACATGGGCACGCTTTGGAAGGGGACGCAGTTCATGACCGAGAAGTCGGCCGGCTCCGACGTCGGCCAGGTCGATACGGTGGCGCGTCGCGACGGCGACGTGTGGCGGCTCACCGGCGAGAAGTGGTTCTGCTCACACACCGACGCGGAAGTCGCGCTGATGCTGGCGCGGCCCGAGGGCGCCGGCGCCGGCACCGGAGGCCTCGCGCTCTTCGCCTGCCCGCGATACCTCGAGGACGGGCGGCGCAACAGCTACCGGATCGTGCGCCTGAAGGACAAGATGGGCACCAGGTCGATGGCGTCGGGCGAAATCCGGTTCGAGGGCGCGGCGGCCTATCTGATCGGCGACGAGCGGCGCGGCTTCAAGCAGATGATGGACCAGGTGAATCTGTCGCGGCTGAGCCATGGCGTTCGCGCGGCCTCGATGATGCGCCGCTGTCTCAACGAGGCGCTAGCCTGCGCGCGCTCGCGGCGCGTGTTCGGCACTAAGATCGTCAATCACCCGCTGCTGCGCCGGCAATTGATGAAGATCCTCGTCCCCGCCGAGCAAGCGCTGTCGATGGCGATGCTGACGGCCGCCACCATGGACCGCGAAACCGCCGGCGACAACGACGCCAAGGCCTTGATGCGCATTCTCACGCCGCTGATCAAGTTGCGCGCCTGTCGCGACAACATCCGTGTGGCGACCGCTGCCATGGAGGTGCGCGGTGGCAACGGCTACATCGAGGACTGGGTCAACTCGCGGCTGGTGCGCGACGCCCACATCGGCGTGCTGTGGGAAGGCACGAGCAACATCAATGCGATCGACGCGGTGCGCCGCGCGGTCGGCAAGGCTGGCGCCGACGAGGCGTTCGAGCGGTTCCTGAAATCGCGCATCGAGGACGCCGGTCTGCTGCCCGCACCATTCCGTGCGCGTCTCGATGCGGCCGTCAAGCGGGCCTTCGCCTTCGCCCGTGCGGTCGCGAACAATCCCGACAGCGAGCGGCAATCGCGCCTTGCCGCGTCGGGTCTCTACAATGCCGCGAGCGCGGTAATGCTGGCCTGGGAGGCGACACGGGCCGGCGTCGACGCGCGCCGCGCGCTCGTTGCGCGCATGGTGATCGAGCATCGCCTGGAGCCGATGGACCCGCTCGCGCCGTCGGAGGCTGCCTGGGAGATCGACGCGATCGGCCTGCTGCTCGGGACTGCACGGGCCGACACCGGTCGCATCGCGCCGCTGCTCGCGGCATGAGTGGGTCATGGCAAACCGTTGATTTTCAAGCCTCGCGGCGCTACCTTGCGCCCATGACGACCATCACCCTCGAAAAGGCCAAGTCCGAGCTCGAAGAACTGCTGAAGCGCGCCCGCGCCGGCGAGGAGATCGTCATCTCCGACGGCGAGGAGCCGGGTGTGCTGTTGACCGCCCTTTACCCGCGTCGGGGCTTCGGGATGTTCAAAGGCAAGTTCGAGGTACCGGACTCGGTTTTGTTCGACCCGCTCCCCGAGGACGAGCTGAAACTCTGGAATGGCGAAGGCGAGGATGAGAAGGACAAGTGAGCCTCCTTCTAGATACCCACGCTATGGTTTGGTGGTTCTCCGGTGACCGCCGGATGGCACGGAGTGTCCGAAGGCGAATTGAGGCCGCGAATGCGATCGTGTACGTGAGCGCCGTATCCGCATGGGAACTGGCCAACAAGTTTCGAGTTGGTAAGTTGCCGGATGGCAAAGACCTGATCGATGACCTGCCGGCCATGCTCGAAGCCTGCAGCTTTCGCGATCTGGCCATTACTCTGGAGCACGGCCGTCGAGCGGGTCTGTTGCCAGGAACTCGTCGCGATCCGTTCGACCGCATGCTTGCGGCGCAAGCCATCGTCGAGGGTTTCGAAATCGCCACTGTGGACCCCACGCTGGCCGCTCTCGGCGCTCGCGTGTTTTGCTAGCGGCATGAAACCCGTCGTCCGCAGCGTCGAGGACGAGCATGGCGAGCGGTGCGTCGATTTCCTCGTGCACGCGGACGGCACTTGCACCTACAGGCTCTGCCGTAAGGATCCCGAGGATTACGGCCGCTGGTCCATCGTCGCCGACTATTCGGCCGTGGTGTTCCCGAGCTTCACGGCAGCCTATTCTGTTGTGCGACAGCGATTCGCCTGGCTGCCGGAGCAGACCCCATGTCCCGCAAGACCGCCGGCCCCGAGATCGAGCGCCTGATCCAGCTGCTGGCCCGCCTGCCGGGGCTCGGGCCCCGCTCGGCGCGCAAGGCTGCGCTCACGTTGCTGAAGCGGCGCACCGATCTGCTCGAACCGCTCGCCGCCGCGCTCTCGGAGGCTGCGCGCAGCATCATCGCCTGCACCGAATGCGGCAATCTCGATACCATCACGCCCTGCACCATCTGCCGCGATGATCGCCGTGACCGCACGCTGATCGTCGTCGTCGAGGAGATGGGCGACCTCTGGGCGCTCGAGCGCGCAGGCGTCATCTCCGGCCTCTATCACGTCCTCGGCGGGCACCTGTCGCCGCTCGACGGCATCGGTCCCGACCGCCTCAACATCCCGCGGCTGATCGAGCGCGCCGTGCCTCCGGTGACCGAGGTTCTGCTCGCCCTCAACGCCACAGTCGAGGGCCAGTCGACGGCCCATTACGTGCGCGAGCAGCTCGTTGCGTCAGGCGTCAAGGTCTCAGCGCTGCAGCAGGGCGTGCCGGTCGGCGGCGAGCTCGACTATCTCGACGAAGGCACGCTGGCCGCCGCCATCCGCGCCCGCCGCACGCTCTGAAACGGAGGAAGGCCCGGCGAACCGGGCCTTCTGTTTCTTGGTGCGCCAGGCCAACCGCCGGTTACGGCGCGTTGCGCTCGAGGTCGCCGTAGACGCCGTCGGAGCGGGGCGCGCTGTCGCGGATCTGGTCGAACAGTGAGCGGGGCGCGGTGTCACGCAGATCATCGAAGATCGAGCGGGGCGCGCTGTTCTGGATGTCGGCGAAGATGCTCGAGCGGGGCGCCGTGTCACGCAGCGTATCGAACAAGGTGCGGGCCGAAGTGGCGCTCGAGACGAGGCCGAGGGCGAGCAGGGCGGCAAGCGTGGTCTTGAGGGACGAGGTGGTCATGATCAGCTCCGTTGGGTTGGTTGGGGTTAATCGGTCTTGG
>JANOJW010000787.1:0-23807 GCA_031418955.1 Hyphomicrobiales bacterium
CGGGTGAGAGGCGGACGGCGGCTTGTCGTTGCTCATCCACTTGAAAAAGCGCACCTTCCGCGATCATGCAAGCACGAGAACTGCCGGATCTAGGATCAAGGGCAAGGATGTGAGAGTCGTCATGCTCGACACCGCCGGCACGCTACGCGTGGCACATCTGCATGATCTCATCGCTCAGGCTGCAACCGCCGGTGTGACGCCATGATGCGGATGTTCCGAGCCGCCGCCGCGATCACCGCGCTCGGGCTGGCCCTCGCTGGTTGCGGTCGCAGCGAAACGTACCGCTACAAGCTGACGCTGTCGGTCGAGACGGACGCCGGCGTCAAGACCGCCTCTACGATCGTCGAGGTCCGGCATGCAGGCGTCAGCTTTCCCGCCAGCGGGGTGGTCGCATCGGTCAGGGGCGAGGCGCTTTATCTCGACCTCGGTCCCGGCCACCGGCCGCTGATTGCGTTGCTGACGCGAGAGTTCCGGCCAAGGCAAACTGAATCGGGCAGCCGTTGGGAGGAGAACCGACCGACGGTGCTGCTGGCGCGTCTCTACGAGGGGCCACGGCGCATTCACGACCTGCTTGACACCGTTAGCCGCTTCTCCCGCCACCGTGGCCCCCGCCCCATCACGACCGCCGATCTTCCCGATCTTGTGAGCTTCGAGGATGCCCAAAATCCGAAGAGCGTGATCGAGGTCGACCCGGATAATCTCTCCGCGGCGCTCGACCAGACTGTCCGGTGGGTCGCCATGACGCTCGAGGTGACGACCGAGCCGCTGACGACGGGCATCGAGAAGCGGCTACCGTGGTTAAGCGGATTCGAAGGTAGTCTCGCTCATCCCGGTCGACGTGGCGGAATTCGAACGTCAAACGAGTTGGCTGCACGGCTCGGGCTTTGGAATTTCAAACAAGGAGGCCGCTGATGGCTACGTCTCGCGACCTATTCCTTTCGATCCTCAAAGAAGAAATGGGGACAGTTTGAATTACGATGATGACGGCCCCGAGTATCGAGCCAAATTCAATCCGTCCAATTGTGCCCCATACCCGTCGAGAGTCTCCGGGCGCTGCGCGCGAGCTGGTATTGGCGGCAAAATTCAAACTGTCCCCATTTCCAGCCCCCATTTCCAGCCGCGGCGGCAAGACATCTCCGTATGTTCGACAAATGTTCTTGACTTGCGACTGCAACCTCACTAGCTTTGGCCCCATGCCCCGCATGTCCCGCATCGTCGTTCCAGGCGTCGCTCACCACGTCACTCAGCGGGGCAACCGACGCTTGCCCACATTTTTCTGCGACGACGATTATCGATGTTATGTCAGCGGTTTGGGTGCTCATTGCCGGGACGCCGATGTGCGCGTGCTGGGCTGGTGCCTGATGCCCAACCACGTCCACCTGATCCTGGTGCCGGCCGACGAGCGGGGCCTGCGCCGCGCGGTGGCGGAAACGCACCGCAGCCATGGCTGGAGGATCAACCGGCGCCACGGCTGGCAGGGCCACCTCTGGCAGGCGCGTTTCCATTCGATGCCGCTCGACGACGACCACCTCGTCGCCGCCATGCGCTACGTCGAGCTGAACCCGGTACGCGCCCGCTTCGTCACGACGCCCGAGGCCTGGCGCTGGTCGAGTGCGGCTGCCCACATCGCGGGGCGTGGCGACGAACTCGTCGACGCGCCGCTGCCCGGCGAACTCGCGCGCGTCGGGCCGTGGCGCCGATTCCTCGCCGACGGGCTCGCGGCGGAAGCAGAGGCCGTCGAGATCCGCTCACGCCAGAAGGCGGGGCTTCCGCTCGGCGGTTCGGCTTTCGTCGCACATCTCGAGACGCTCGTGCAAAGGCCCCTCGTGCCGCGGTCGGTCGGTCGCCCCCGAAAGGAGCCTGCGCACGGCGCTGCAATCCCGTGAGGGCATGTCGGCCACGCGGGCATTGCATCTGTGTTGCCCGAAATTCAAACTGTCCCTATTTCGCGCGACGAGGCACAACGGGGGCATGGCAGGGGCTAACGGCAAACGGCGCAAGCGGCGTCAGGCGGCGCGTGCGCGGGAAGGGCTGGGCGCGGGTGCGTCGGCTGCAAGGCTGTCGTCGGGGGGCGTGGCCGCGCTCGTCAACGCTGGCCCCGCGGTTGCACCAGCGGCTGTCCCGAAGCTTGCGGCGAGCTGGACCTGGTCGCGTCTCGGCCGCTATGCGGCGGCCTGGATCGTCGGCGCCATCGGCTCGATGATGTTCGTGTACGTCCAGTTTCCGCTGCCGTGGTTCCTCGGGTCGCTGTCGTTCTGCCTCGTCGCCTCGGTCGCGGCATTGCCGATCGAGCGTCCAAAACCCCTGGCGATCCCGATGCGCTGCGTGCTCGGCGTGGCGATCGGCTCGGCCTTCACGCCGGCACTGATGGACCGGGCCGGCAGCATGGCCTGGAGCCTGCTGGCGCTCATTCCCTTCATGTTGTTCATCATCTGGCTCGGCATGGTGTTCTACGAGAAAATCGGCCGCTTCGACCGGCCGACGGCGTTCTTCTCGGCGGTTCCGGGCGGCCTCACCGACATGACGGCGATGGCCGAGGACTCGGGCGCCAACCCGCGCACCGTGATCCTGGTGCAGGCGAGCCGCATCCTGACCATCGTGTTTGCGCTGCCGCTGTGGCTGCAGTGGCACGACGGCCTGGCGGTCGGCCAGGCCATGGCGACCCGCTTCCGCCTCGTCGATCTCACGGCGTTCGATGCGCTGGTGCTGATCGGCATGGGGCTCGGCGGCTGGCTCGGCGCGCGTGCGATCGGGCTTGCCGGCGCACCGATCGTCGGGCCGATGCTGGTGTCTGGCATCGCGCACGTGTTCGGCTTCACCTTCGCCAAGGTGCCAGCCGAGATCCTGATCATCGCCCAGATCAGCGTCGGGGTGCTGCTCGGCTGTCAGTTCCGCGGGCTGACGTTGAAGGAGTTCACCGGCACCATGATCTGGGGCATCGCCTACGCCATCCTGCTGCTCGCGATTACGGGGCTCACGGCGCACTACGTCTCACGCTGGACGGGGTTTGATCCGATCTCGGTGCTGCTGGGCTTTGCGCCGGGTGGCCAGACCGAGCTCAACCTGCTCGCGTTCGTGCTGGGTCTCGACGTCGCCTACGTGGCGCTGCATCACCTCGTGCGGCTCGGCATCGTGATCCTGGGGGCGCAGATCGTGTTCAAGTCGCAGAAGGACTGGCGCCGGGCGTGACCCGCGCTATAACGCGGGCGAACTTCCCTCTCCCCATGCTCTGCACTCGCATGGGGAGAGGGGGAACGGAGACCTCACCATGGCCCAGGACAACGGCAGCACCAACGGCATCGAGCCGCACATCAAGGCGCGCATCCTCGCCGAGGCGCTGCCGCATCTGATCCGCTACGACGAGGAAACCGTCGTCATCAAGTTCGGTGGCAATGCCATGGTCGACGAGGCGCTGTTCGACGCCTTCGCCAAGGACATCGTCTATCTCAAGAAGTCCGGCGTGCACCCGGTTGTCGTGCACGGCGGCGGCCCGCAGATCGCGGCCATGTTGAAGAGGCTCGATATCAAGTCGGAGTTCGTGCACGGGCTGCGCGTCACCGACAAGGCGAGCGTGGACGTGGTCGAGATGGTGCTCGCCGGGCAGATCAACAAAGGCATCGTGAACGCCATCAACCGGCAGGGCGGCAAGGCGGTCGGCATCTCGGGCAAGGACGCCAACCTGATGATCGCCAAGCGCGTGACCGAGATGCCGGACCCCAAGACCGGAAAGATGACCAAGGTCGACATCGGCTTCGTCGGCGAGCCGCATGAGATCGATCCGCAGATCGTCGAACAACTCTCGAAGGCCGACGTGATCCCAGTGGTGGCGCCCGTCGGCGTCGACAGGCAAGGCCAGACGCTGAACATCAACGCGGATACATTCGCCTCCGCCTTGGCCGCCCGGATGAAGGCGAAGCGCCTGCTGCTGCTCACCGATGTCGCCGGTGTCCTCGACAAGGACAAGCAGCTGATCGAGGACCTGACCGTCGACAGTGCGCGCGCGATGATCCGCGACGGCACCATCACCGGCGGCATGATCCCCAAGATCGAGGGCTGCATCGAGGTGGTCGAGGCCGGCGTCGAGGCCGTGGTCATCATCGACGGGCGGGTGCCGCACTGCGTGCTGCTGGAGTTGTTCACCGAGCACGGCGTCGGCACCATCGTGCGGGCCAACCAGCCCCGGAAGAAGGCCGGCTGAAGCACGTCCCCCCCCCTTTCTCGACTACCGACAGTGCAGACATACAATTTTGCCGGGTCATCCCCTTGACCCGGCATGACCACTCGTGTGTTCTGCTGCGAAAATAGGACGTACGCATAGTACGCGTCTGGGAGATGCCGCAGGACGCGGCGTCGGAGGGTTCAGCGTGGTTTTGCATCCCGGCGAGTTGAGCGAGCAGCTCACGGCGCCCGGCGACTTGCTCAGCCCTCGTATCGCTGGGTCTTGGGTCGTCGGCGCCTGGTTCACCCCTGATTACCGGCACTGGGCCGAGCGGCTGCGCGACAGCCTGGACGGCGTCGGCGCGCCCTACCATCTCGTCGCTCGATCCCTGCGCGGCGACGGCTGGGAGGCCGAGACCATGCAGAAGCCTCACGTGGTGCGCGACCTGATGGCGCGCTATCCCGACAAGGTTCTGGTGCTGCTCGATGCCGACTGCGTGGTGCGCAAATCCCCGGAATCGCTGGTGAATAACGTGCGCGGCGATGTCGCTGCCTACCTGCGGCCGGCCAAGTCCGACCGGGCCAAGCACCGCGCCCGCTTCAAGGTGATGTCGGGCACCATGGTGTTCCGCCCCACCGACGGCGCCCACCGCTTCGTCGACACCTGGATCGCCTGCGGCGCCGAATGCGAGCGCGACGATGTCGACCAGACCTCGCTGATGCTGGCCATGGCCCGGACCACCCGCTTCACGTTCGAGCCGATCGACGCGGAGTGGTGCGATTTCGAGAAGGTCCACGCCGACCCCGCGATCGTCCACGAGCACGCCAGCGTCGATGCGCGCAAGCGGACCTGGTTCGACGCCGCCCGCCACCGGCTGCGGCAGTTCAAGCCGTTCCGCCCGCAGACGTGAGCGCCGCGCGGCTGTCCGGGCTTCTTCGCAAATCGCCTGTCGCGTGCGCCCGATCACAGACGCGCCGGCCCGCTTACGCCATTCTCAGCGATAAGGCTGACGCATGGAGGGCCGTGATGCAGGTCAAAAACACAGGCGGCAAGCTCACACTTTCGACCGGGGAAGGGCGTCCCTGGCTGTCCACGCTGCTGATCCCCGGCCTGGTGATGACCATCTGCGCCATCGTGCTCGTCGGTCACCTGTATCAGGCCATCGTCAATGGGTGGCAGTGGGGCTGGCTCTCGGCGATCATCATGCCGTTGATCCTCTACGGCCTGGGGCGCACGGTCCTCGCCAGCCACCATGCCAAGCTCATCGTCGATCCGCGCTTCGGCCGCATCGAGGTCGACGTCTCGACGGACAGCGACGGCGACAAGCTGTACCAGCCCGTGCTCGCCCTGAAGAGCGGCCGGCGGATCGAGCTTGGGGTCCAGAGCTACAGGCGGGCGCCGTTGGACGAAGCTGCCCGGGCGTTCCAGGCGGTCGCAGGGCTCGAGATCAGGCACTGAACGCAAGTTGAGCGTCGCCGCGCTGGCGGCGCGAGCGCGAATGTGCTAGGGCCAGCGCAACTTTTTGCGCCGCAGCATCGCCCCCGGTCCCGGGAAGCGACGGGTGCCCATTCGGCCTCGTGCCCGATCGGAACGTCTATGAAACTTCGCAACATCGCCATCATCGCGCACGTCGACCATGGCAAGACCACGCTGGTCGATGCGCTGCTGAAGCAGTCGGGTGCCTTCCGCGAGAACCAGAAGGTCGACGCCCAGGCCATGGATACCAACGACCTCGAGCGCGAACGCGGCATCACCATCCTGGCGAAATGCACCTCGATCCTGTGGCGGGATATGCGCATCAACATCGTCGACACGCCCGGCCACGCCGACTTCGGCGGCGAGGTGGAACGCATCCTGAACATGGTCGATGGCGTCGTGGTGCTGGTCGACGCCTCCGAGGGGCCATTGCCGCAGACCAAGTTCGTCGTCTCCAAGGCGCTCAAGATGGGCCTGCGGCCGATCGTCTGCATCAACAAGATCGACCGGCCGGACGAGCGCCACGACCAGGTGCTGAACGAGATCTTCGATCTGTTCGCCGGCCTCGATGCGACCGACGAGCAGCTCGATTTTCCCGTCATCTACGGGTCGGGCCGCGACGGCTGGATGGCCGATGCCCCGGAGGGCCCGAAGGGCGACCTGACGCCGCTGTTCGAGCTGATCGTGCGGCATGTGCCCGAGCCGGTTGCCGAGCCCGGCCCGTTCCGCCTGCTCGCCACCACGCTCGAGGCCGACCCGTTCCTCGGCCGCATCCTGACCGGCCGCATCCGCTCGGGCTCGGTCAAGCCCAACCAGACCATCAAGGCGATCTCGCGCGATGGAAAGCTGATCGAGACGACGCGCGTCACCAAGGTGCTGGCCTTCCGCGGCCTCGAGCGCACGGCGGTCGATCTGGCCGAGGCTGGCGACATCGTGGCGATCGCCGGCATCACCGAGGCAACGGTCGCCGACACGCTGTGCGACCCAGCCGTCGAGACGCCGATCCCGGCCCAGCCGATCGACCCGCCGACGCTCGCCATGCATTTCCGCATCAACGACGGGCCGTTCGCGGGCCAGGAGGGCGACAAGGTGCAGAGCCGCGTCATCCGCGACCGGCTGATGAAGGAGGCCGAACGCAACGTCGCCATCCGCATCACCGACATCGCCGAAAGCGACAGCTTCGAGGTGGCCGGCCGCGGAGAACTGCAGCTCGGCATCCTGATCGAGAACATGCGCCGCGAGGGCTTCGAGCTCACCGTCTCGCGCCCGAAGGTCGTGCTGCGGCTCGACGAGGCGACCGGCCAGAAGCTCGAGCCGATCGAGGAGGTGATCATCGACGTCGACGAGCAGCACTCGGGCGTCGTCGTGAGGGGCCTCTCGGAGCGGCGCGGGGAAATGATGGAGATGCGCCCCTCGGGCGGCGGACGCGTCCGTCTCGTCTTCCACGTGCCGACGCGCGGCCTGATCGGCTACCAGGGCGACCTCTTGACCGACACGCGCGGCACCGCCGTGATAAACCGACTGTTCCATGCCTATGCCCCGATGAAGGGCGACATCCAGGGCCGCCGCCAGGGCGTGATGATCTCCAACGGAGTCGGTGAATCGACCGCCTATTCGCTGTTCTACCTGCAGGAGCGCGGCTCGATGATGATCGACCCGCAGGCGCGGGTCTACGAGGGCATGATCATCGGCGAGCACAGCCGCGAGAACGACCTGATCGTCAACGTCGTGCAGGGCAAGAAGCTCACCAACGTGCGCGCCTCGGGCAAGGACGAGGCGTTGATCCTCACGCCGCCGATGCGCCTCACCCTCGAGCGCGCGATGAGCTACATCCAGGACGACGAGCTGGTGGAGATCACGCCGAAGATGATCCGGCTCCGCAAGCGCTGGCTCGACCCGAACGTGCGCAAGCGCGCCGAGCGCAAGTCCGAGGCCGAGGTGGCGTGAGGGGCGAGGACGCGCGCTTCAGCGATGCATGGGTCCGTGAACATCAGACGGGCGGAGCCGCGGGATGCCGCTGCGATCGCGAGGTTTCATGTCGCGAGCTGGCGCGCCGCCTATCGTGATCTGGCGCCGCCCGAGGTGCTGGCCGAGCTGACCGAGGACCGTCGCCTGGCCCAATGGCAGCACCTGCTGTCGCCGCAGGTCACGGGCCAGCTGTTCCTCGTGTGCGAAATCGACGGCACGCTTGCGGGCGTCGGCGGCGCCGGGCCGACCGCTCATCCAGCCTATGGCGGGCGCGGGCAGATCTCGCTGCTCTACATCGCACCCGAGCATCAACGTTCGGGCCTCGGGCGGCGGCTGATGCATGACCTGGCGCTCTGGCTCGAGAGCGCGGGACATCGCGGCGTCACGCTCGGCGTGGTCGATGGCAATGTGCCGGCCATGCGCTTCTACGAGACGCTCGGCGGGCAGAGCGTCGGCGCCTACGAGGATGAAGGCCCTGCCTGGCGCTCGCACAACCTCGTCTATGCCTGGGATGATCTCGCAACCCTGCTCGCAGCGACCGCCGGGCCGGAGCAGCGTTAAGCTTTATTGTTCGCAAATGGCCAGCTCGCGGCCGTCGACGTCGCCGGTGCACGCCTCTTGCACGCGGAACGTGGAACGTCTGCGTCAAGTGCCGGCGTCTCGAAATCGACCACCGAGCCGGCGGCAGACCCATGAAGCGCGTGAGCATCGAAGCCTTCGAGGATCCCTCGCATCCCGACGGCGGCCATGCCGTCGTGCTGCTGCGCGGGCTCGAACAGGCGCCGCAGCCCGCGACCTTCCAGCTGAAGATCATCGATGCCATCGTCGTCAATCCAGCCGTCGATGGCGCACGACTGTCAAATGGCGACCTGGAACCCGCCCGCGTGCGCGCAACTCCCGACGGCGTCGAGCTGCTGATCGGCCCCGAAGTCACGGCCTGCCCGATGCTGATGCCAGGCACCGCCGTCGAGATCGTGGTGGCAGGTGCGAATGCGCGGGGCGGTTTCCTGTGGCCGTCCATCACACCGGAGAAGCCGCGCGCGCGCCGCAACGTGCTTTCGCGCAAGGGCCGCGCCGATCCCGCACACGCAACCGAGGCAGCGGCGAACGGAGCGGCACCCACCGCTGCCGGCGAGGATGCAACCGGCCGCATGTCCTGGCGGCCCGCGCGACCGTCGCTGCTGCACCGCTTGGGGTGGCGTCCGACGTTCGCAGCCGGCGCGAGGCGAGGTGTGTGGGCCTTTACCGCGGCTGTTGCTGCGGGCGTCATCGCCGTGGAGCTGGGCATCTGGGCGGTCGGCGCGCCGGCATGGTTGCGGCCTCCCCGTGACGCCGCGCCTGCCGCCGCCGTCGTGCAGCCGTCGCGCGCCCTCGCCACTGATCTGTCGCAACTGCTGATGCAGTCCTGGCTGCGCACGGGACCCACATCGCCGCGCGGGGGCACCGTGGCCGGCGTCAATCCGACACGTGCGCTCGAGCGCGCCGAGCTGCATCTCGCCGATGGCGGCGACCGCGACACCGCGGAGGGCGCGTTCTGGCTGCGCATTTACCTTGCCGCCACGTCGGGCGAGAGCCTGCACGTGCGCGCGCTGACACAACTGGGCCAGGCCCATGCCGCACCGACATCGGGCTCACCCGACCACACGCTCGCCCGCCAGCACTGGGAGCTTGCCGCCGCGATGGGGGACGCCAACGCCATGTGCCTGCTGAGTGCGCTGTACACGAACGGCCGCGGCGTCACCGCCGACGCCGTGACGGCGCGGCACTGGCTGGAGCGGGCGCGGCGCATCGCCGACTGTCCCGAGCAGCAACCATGAGTGGCGGGGTCTGGCAGATGCGGCAGGTAAGGTTATCCGCGGGCGCTCAATGCCGGCAAGGCTGTTTGTGTGTTTCATGGCAGCGCGACAGCCTTGCCGTGATTGCCGCGGCGCAGGTGGCGCGGGCTGTGCGGTGTACTTCCGCGAGCCGGTTCTGCTGCTGAGGTTTTTTGTAAAGAGTGCCCATGCTGGACGCAGCTCCCGAGCCGAACGAGGCGTTCGTCGCCGCCGACCCAGCGTTGCAGACGCGGGTGGCGGGTGCGACGCGAACGATCATCGCCAACACCACGATCCAGTTCTTCGACCTTGCCGTCGACATCGCGGCGAACGCCCCGATCCTCGATCGCTACTTCGAGGAGCGGGCGGCTGCCAGCGAGAGCCCGTCGCTCTATCACATCGAGCTCGACGAAAGCGGCGCGGCCTACCATCCAGTCACGAACGAACCCGTCGCCTCAAGCCACATGTATGCGATCGACGGCCGACGGGCGCTCGATGCGCTGGCCGGCGTGTGGCTGCCGCTCCCCTTCATGCGCGTCATCGAGGATCCGCGCGACGGCGGCGAGCGGCTCGACGAGGGACCGTCTAACTGGGTCCGCATCTTCATCGCACCGCGCGAGTCCGGCCGCGACATTTTTCGCCTGGTGCTGGCCATCGACACGTCGTTCGAGCCGGCGACCGGTGGGCGCGGCGGCCCCCAGATCGCGCCGACGCACGACGACGCCACGGCAAGCCGCCGCTTCCGTTCATCGGCAGCCCTCGATGACATCGGCTGGTTTGTCACCGAGTCCTGGGTCGACGAGTGGCTGGTCGAGGCGTTCCGCGACCTGCGGCCGCGCGTTCCGGGCGAGGATGGCCGCGACGAACCCGCACCCCAACGCCCGCTCGAGCATCTGGCGCACTATCTGACGCTGCTCAACGTGCTGGCCGAGGCGGACGTGCTGCCCGAACTACAGCTCCTGCCCGTCACCCGGCGTCTCCAGGGCCACCGGCCGGTACCAGTCGACCTGGTGCTCGACATTGGCGCCAGCCGGACCTGCGCGCTGCTGTGCGAACGGGCGCTGGCGGACGGCATGCGGGCGCCGATCCACTTGCTGCCGCTGCGCGATCTGGCGCGGCCGACGCATGTGCGCCGCGGCTACTTCTCGAGCCGGATCGAGTTCGCCCGCACGAGTTTCGGCCGGGACGTCTACTCGCGCTGGAGCGGGCGCACGAGCGCGTTCTACTGGCCAAGTCTCACCCGCGTCGGCGAGGAGGCGGTGCGGCTCGCCTCCGAGCAGACGTCGGCCGACGCCTACACCGGACTGTCGAGCCCGATCCGCTATCTGTGGGACGGCGAGCCGAGCCGGCATGTGTGGCGGTTCTCAGGTGGAGCTGGAGCACCGCAGCGGCGCAATGCGCTGATCGCGGGCCACCTGCTGACGCATCTGACAGAGACCGGCGACGTGCAGGATCCGAAAACCCGCCGCCAGCCGACGACCAAGCCGCGCTTCTCGCGCTCGTCCCTGACCACGTTTTTTGCAGCCGAGCTGATCCTGCACGCGGTGAGCTCGATCAACAGCCCGGACTACCGCGAGCCGCTCGACAGGCCGACGGCCCCGCGCCGCCTTGCGCGCATCGTGCTGACGCCGCCGGCCGCGATGCAGGCGCAGGAGCGCGCGATCCTGCAGCAGCGCGTCGAGGCGGCCGTCCACCTCGTCTGGCAGGCGCACGGCTGGAGTATGGACGAGGCGGCCGATGCAGCCGATGCGCTGGCGCCGCCGGAGGTGGTGCTCGGTGTGGACGGCGCGACCGCCGCGCAGCTGGCCTTCCTCGACAACGAGATCGGGGCCAAGTTCGACGGCAATGCGCGGCAGTACATGAGCCTGCTCGGACGCACCCGTAACGGTCACGGCACGGTGCGTTCGCTGCGCATCGCCACGCTCGACATCGGCGGCGGATCGAGCGGTCTTGCCATCGCCACGCATACCCTCGACGCCGGCGGTCTCGTCGTGCGGCCCGATCTCGTCGAGGGCTTCCCGACGGGCGGCGACGACGTGCTGAAAGCAATCGTCGAGGCGATGGTGCTGCCAGCCGTCGAGCGCAAGCTCGCCGACAGCAAGCTCGCCGACGCCCGCCGCTTCATAACCGCGCTCGCGCACGGGGAGACGCACGGCCGCGCCTCGCGCATCGCGGAGCTGCGCCGCCGGTTTGCGAGCGAGATCGCGATGCCGGCCGCCGTCGCCCTGCTGCGCGAGCACGAGACGCTGCGTGCGACCGAGGACGACCGGACAGCGTCGCGCTCGCTGCGATCCCTGCTCGCCGTCTCCGGCGTCGATGCGACGGCGGCCGCCGCCGAGCTCGAGTCGCTTGCCTCCGACGAAGGCAGCGACAGCTTCGAGCTGCTCGACGCCGAGGTGCCATTCACCCTGTCCCAGATCGCCGACATCGTGCGGCAGCTGCTGCGACCGGTTGTTGGCAACGCCGCCCGCGCGATCCGCAATCTCGATTGCGATATGCTGCTGCTGACCGGCTGGCTCACCCGACTGCCGATCGTCAGGGACATGCTGCTCGAAGGCATGCCGATCCGCCCCGATCGCATCATTGCCATGCACGACTATCGGATGCGCGCGTGGTTCCCGGGCCGGCTCGCCAGCGGCAGCATCCATGATCCAAAGCCGCTCGCGGCAGTCGGCGCCCTGATTGCGAGCAGCCCAGATGCCGCAGTCGGCGGGCACCGCCTGCAGCTCAAGGCGCCCATCGCGAGGACGCCCCCGACTTTCGTCGGCCAGCTTGGCGCCGATGGGCTCGTCGCCGACGACGCGGTGCTGTTCCAACTGGACGGCGCATCCCCAGCAGCACGCGCCGCGGCCCGTCAGGCGACGCTGACGGTGGAGCCGCCGCTGACGCTCGGTGTCCGCCGGGCGCCGATTGCCGCCTGGCCGGCGCTGCCGCTTTACGCCCTGGTGCTCGCCGACATGTCGCCCGACGCGCTGCCCCGCATGCCGCTCCGTGTGACGATCGAGTGGAGCGCCAACGGGGCTACGACCGAGCGTCCATGGATCGTGCGGGCCACCGACGCCGACGGCGGGGAACTGGGGACTGCCGAGATTGCGTTGCGCTTGCAGACACTGGCGTCAGCGGACGGCGGGTATTGGCTCGACACAGGGGCGTTCGCGGTCGCATGAGCGGTAAGGATCGGCAGATGAGCACCCGGGACAACCGGCTGGCCGGCGCCTGCAGGAATGTCGGCGAAGCAGCCCGCGAGATCCTCGATTGGATCGGCGACGGCGCGGACCTGGTACCGGCCGAGCGCGTGGCGCTGTTGCACGAAGTCTACCGCACCGAGACGATGGCCGAGACCCTCGCGCGCTCGGTGACGGAGCGTCCGGGCGTCGCCTTCGTCGGACCGAGCCGCTCGGGCAAGACGCAGCTCATCGCTGCCCTGCTCGAGCCCGAGGGACAGCTCAACATCCGCTTCGACGGTATCCGCGAGAACATCGGGTACTTGAAGCACATTGCACCCGACTCGAGCCGCTTCGGCAGCGCCGTCGTGACGCGCCTGACAGGACGGAGCGGAACCGGTGCACAGAACTTCCCGCTCGCCGTGCGCCTGCTCAGCATGGCCGACGTGGCGAAGATCCTGGGCGCCGCCTTCATCACAGGCGCGGAACTGCGCGACCTCGAGCCGGATGTGGTCGAGATCGACCGGCGCATGCGCGAGGCTCGGCAGAATCTGCGGGCCGACGCGGTGCCGGGGCTTTCGGACGAAAGCATCTGGGACATCCGCCATTACTTCTCGACGCGGTTCGGCGAGGAACCGCTGGTGCGCGCGCTGCTCACGAGCGGGTATTGGGAAACACTGACCGAGCTCGCCACCTACCTCTCCAACGAGGACCGCAGCCGCCTGCTGTCGGTTCTGTGGGGCGGCCTCGCGCCGTTCACCACCACCTTTGCGACCCTCGCCGACGCGATCTCGAGCCTGGGTTGTGCCACCGAGGCCCGCTGCGCACTCGACGCCGTGCTGGGCCTCGACTCCCGCTCGGGTCGCTTCATGCGCCGGCCCGACAATATCCTCTCGTCGCAAACACTCACCGGTCTGGACACATCGCCGGCGCTTCCCGACGTGCAGTCCGTCGTCGTATCGAGCCTGCACGGCCAGTGGGTCTCGATCCCGCGCCCCGTGCTGGCGGCAATCGTCGCCGAGGCGCGGTTGCCGGTCGCCGACTGCGCGGCGCACCTGCTCGAAGCGGCCGACATCCTGGAGTTCCCGGCGATCGACAGCGTCGTCACAGCGGGAACCAGGGTGCGCACGATCGCTGCCGATCCGTCCGGTCTCGGCGCCATCTACATGCGCTCGAAGGCGATCTACCTGCTCGAGGCCTACGTCCGCGAGCAGTCCATCACCGCGTTGGTCGCCTGCATCGAGCCGGGCACGACGAAGGTCGGCGAGCTTGGCGGCCTCGTCGGCGCCTGGGTCGATAAATCACACGGCGCCGACGCCATGGCGCGGGAGGCACACGCGAACGGGTTGTTCGTCTGCTTCACCAAGATCGACAAGGAATTCGCCGAGCCACAGCGCCGTGGCAAGGAGCGGCGGATCGACTGGGGCCGCCGTATCGAGGCGACGCTGGTTGAAGGTTTCGGCCGCCATCACGACTGGCCGCGTGAATGGACCACCACGCGCGCCTTCGACAACGTGCATTTCGTGCGCAATCCAAACGTCAAGTCGAAGCACCTGCTCAACTATGCCAGTGACGGCCGGGAGCAGGCGATGAAGACAGAACAGAAATCGCGCATCGAGCAGTCGCGTCATGAGTTCATCGCGAGCCCGATCGTGCGCCGCTATGTGGCCGATCCCGCGACGACGTGGGGCGAGGCCTTCGAGCTCAACGACGGCGGCATTGCGTATCTGGCGCAGTCGATCGCGGAGGTCTGCAACGCGCGCATCAAGCAGCGGCATGTCCGCAGCGATCTGGCCGTCGTCGGCCGCTCGCTCAAGGATCGGCTGCAGCGCTACCACGTCTCCGATGACGAGGCGCTGCAACAGGATCGCCGGCAGGTCGCGGCGATGGCGGTGACGCGGCGGTTGCGCCGGTGCGCCGAGGAGCGCCGGCTCGGCCACCTGGTGCGCGCCTTGCAGCTCTCCGACGCCGAGTTTCAGGACGTCCTGACGCGCTCCCAGGCGCAGCGTATCGCGCCGCGATCGCTCAATGCGGCGGCCTCGCTGGCGCCTCCCGATGCGGCGTCGGCAGCCCAGTCCTATGCAGCCGTTGCCATGGCCCACTGGGTCGCGTCGGCGCGGCTGTTCGCGCAGGCCGAGCGGATCTGCCAGATCCTGCAGATGCCGCGTGCGAGCCTGCTGCAGCTCGTCGACGAGCTGATCGCAGGCGCAGCGCGATCGGACCTCGAGCAGAAGCTCGCGCACGAGATCGAAGCGTTGATCGAGGGCGAGGCGGATGCGGGCCACCGGGTCTCGAAGGCTGCGCTCGCGTCGGCGAGCCTGATCGGCGATTACATGATGTGGCTCGGGTTCTCCGATCCGCAGTCCAACAGCCATCCGCGCCGCAAGGGCCGCGCCCAGGCTCCGATCTTTCAGCGCTCGGTGGCAGCCGACGCCTTCGCCGATCCGGGCGACCCGTCGGGATTCGACCAGGAGTTCCTCACCGACTGGTCGCAGGCCTTCCAGGAGCTGGTGAAGGAGAACGGCGCCGAGCAGACCGCCCGTTCTGTCGATGAGGAGCGCAATCGCCGTCTCGGCGAGCTGCTGCAGCGCCTCGCCGTGACGCTCTAGGAGTTACATCGTGAAAAAACTGAGCGTCGACGTCTACGAGGACCGCAGCCGCCCCGAAGGTGGCCACGCGGTCATCCGCCTGAACGGTCTCGAGAGCTTGCCCGACAGCGTCACCTTTCGCATCCGCCCGGTGGACAGCACGGGCGCAGGCGATGGCGCCTGGCAGAACACCGAGCGGCATCCTCTGGTCACGCGGCTCACCAAGGACGGCGTGGAACTGGTGGTCGGGCCCGACATCGTCGAGAGCCCGCTGTTCCTGCCCGGCACGCTGACCGCGATCGAGATCCAGAAATGCGGCGTTCGCGGTGAGTTCCTGTGGCCCCGCATCTCGCCGCTGGTGCGCCCCAAGCGCCGCCATCTGATCGGCGCCAAGACGCCGCGCGAGGCAAAGCCGGACGCAAGCGAGGTGATCGCGTTCGAAGAAGCACACGATGCGTCCTCCGAGTTGATCCCGATGTCCCATGCGCTGAACGGGGCGGCGTCGCGCTCGACGAATGGCGCAGCGCCCGCGTCGGTGTCGGCGGACACGCTGCTCGAGATCAAGCCGGACTCGATCGTGCTGCCGTCCGCAGCCGAGCGCGCCGCCGCAACCGCTGTGCCGCCGCCCGCGCCGAGCATTGCCCCGCCCATTGCAACAGTCGACCCCGCGCCAGATGTGCCATCGGCAAAGTCCGACATCGTGTGGACGGATCTGGCGAAGGATCGCGGCTTCTCGCGATGGTTGCTGCTGGCCGCTGTACTGGGCGGCGTCGGTTTGCTCGCTGGCCTCTTGCTCACACTGTTTGGGATACAGGGCAAGCACAGGGTCGCGCCCGCCGATCCGTCTGGTGGCGATGCCTCGATTGCAGCCCTCCTGTCGGTCGGCACCACCTCGCCGCGCGGTCAAAAGACGCGCGATCACACCCAGCTCCAGCTGATCGAGCGCGCCGATGCGCTGCTGCATGCGCCGGACGGAAAGCGCGATCGTGGAGAGGCAGCCTTCATGCTGAAGCGCTATCTCGCGACCACGCTCGCGGAGGAGCGCACGCTGTGGGCCATCACGCAGCTTGGATCGGCGTATGCCGAGCCCGACGGCGCACGCGCGCCCGATTATGCCCGCGCGCGCCAGCTGTGGGATCTCGCCGCCGCGCTCGGCGATCCGGTCGCCATGTGCTTCCTCGCCGCGCTGCACGAGCATGGCCTCGGCGCCAAGGCGAGCAAACCCACCGCATTGCAGTGGTATCTGCGCGCCAAGGACGCGGGCGGCTGCTCGGGCGTCGACGAAGCGATCGTGCGGGTGAGAAGATGAGCATGGCCCGAACCCTCCATACGATCGGTCTCGCCGCACTCGCGATTGGTTTTTTCGCCACCGCACCGGCGCATGCACAAAGCGGCGATCCGCGCCTGCCCTCGTTCAAGGACGAGCGCCGCTTCGCGCCGCGGCCATCACCTGCCGCGCCAACCGTACTCGCGCCGAAGCAAAACGCAGAGCCCGCGAAAGCACCGTCGCCCTCGAAGTCACAGGCCACCACGCCCGCCACGCCTGCGCCTTCAGTCGAAACGCCGCCAGCACAAAAAGCTGCGGCCGCCGCGCCCGGATTGCCGGCGCCCAAGACGCTCGCGGCCAATGCCTGCGGCGTGCCGGAGATCAAGACCGAGCCGCTGGACGCTGGCCGCATGCAACTCGCTATCGCCAGCGCCTGCCGTGCGGGCCAGGATATCGTGTGGACCTATGGCGGCGCGGAGCAGCAGGCGAGGCTCGACACCACCGGCCGTCTCGAGGTGATCATCGATGCCTTCGCCGGCACCAACTCGACGGTCGAGCTGCGGTTCGCCGACGAGACGTTGTTCTCGCTGCCGTTGATCGCACGCGATCTCGACCGCGTGACCAAGATCGCGCTGATCTGGAAGGCTGCCGCCGACCTCGACCTCCACGCCTTCGAGCATGCAGCCGAGCGCGGCAAAGCCGGGCATGTGTGGTCGGGCGCGCCGCTCGCTCTCGATGCCGTGCGCCAGCAGGTGCAAAAGGGGCTGCGAGGGGCAGGCTTCGTCAGCTCGGCGGCCAAGGGCAGCGAGGCGCGCGACAAGGTCGAGGTGTACACGTTCCTGCATCGCGACGGACAGGCGCCGGGCATCGTCACCTTCGCCGTCGATCACGCGACGCGCGGCGACAAGCCGGCGGCGGAGACCTGTGGCACGGGCGCGCTCGCCGAGATCGCGTTCCGCGTCGTCAGCACCAGCCGTGGCGGACGCCCCGTCGAGACCCGCGGCCTCATCGCGCGCGCGGCTTGCGACGAGCTGCTCACCGCTGTTGCCCGCTTCAGCGACGCCCAGCTCCCACTCGTGCGCATTCGCCCGTGATTGAACCGCCCGTGACCGACCGAGGCCGCTCCATGTTCCCGCTACTCAGCCGTTCGCTCGCTTTCACCGCCCTCGCCGCGAGCCTCGCCATGACGCAGCTCGCACGCGCCGAGGAGCCCCGCGAGGTCGTCATTCGCATGAAGGGCGGCGGCTTCCAGGTGTCGGGCCAGCTGCGCAGTTTCGATGGCCAGAAGTACGTGGTCGAGACCGCGCAGTTCGGCAGGCTGACACTGCAGGCCGCCCGCTACGAATGCGTGGGTGCTGCCTGCTCGGCGCCGATCGCGACGGCGGCCTGGACGCAGGAGCAACTCACCCCCAACCGCGCCGAGACCTTCTCCATTCGCGGCAGCGACCTCCTCGCGCATCAGGTCATTCCACAGCTCGTGCGCGGCTACGCGGCCGAGATCGGCGCCGACGTCGTGCATGTCATCGGACCAAAGGCCGGCGAGGTGAAGCTGAGGATCATCGACAAGGCGGGGCGCGATCTCGCTACGATCGACATCGTGCGCGAGGATGCGACCGCAGCACTCGCAGCACTTGCCCGGGGCGAGACCGCGATGGCGCTCACCGACCGGCCGGCGACGCCGCAGGAAGCCGATGCGATCGCCGCCGGACAACCGAAGCTGAAAGCCGCCCAACACGAGCATTATATAGGCCTCGACGGGGTCGCCATCGCGGTTGCGCCCGACCATCCGCTGTCGACGATCTCGCTCGACACCGCGGCCAAGATCTTCTCCGGCCAGATCACCGACTGGTATGAGCTCGGCCTGCCGCCAGGCCCGATCAAACTCCGCGGCCGTGACGCGGGCTCGGGCACGCTCGCACGCTTCGAGGCGCTGGTGATGAAGCCGCGCACCATGACGCTCGCCCAGTCGATCGAGCGCAACGCTTCCGAGAGCGAGCTTGCCGATGCAATCGCACGCGACCGCAACGCCATCGGCCTCCTGTCGCTCGGGCTTGCGCGCAGCGCCAAGCTGTTGAGCCTCGAGATGAGCTGCGGCCTGACGCTGCGCCCGACCGCAGTCGGCGTGCGCTCGGGCGAGTATCCCCTGAGCCAGCGGCTCTATCTGTATGCGAGCGCCCCGCCGCGTCAGGTGGCGGCCCGCGGACTGCTCGCCTACGCCACCTCAGGCGAGGCCGCGCTGCCGGCCATCGAGGGTATCAGTCTGGCTCAATCGATCGAGACGGCGAGCCTGCCCGAGCAGTCCGAGCGCATGGCGCACGCCATCAACGCGCAAGGCGAGGCGTTCGACATCTCACAGATGCGCGGCATGCTGGCCGACCTCAAGGGCGCGCGGCGCCTGTCGCTGACGTTCCGCTTCACGCCGGGCACGCTCGATCTCGATGCCCGCTCGCGCCTCGAGGTGTCGCGGCTCGCTGGCCTGATGCTGGCGCCGGAGTATGCGGGCAAGAAACTGCTGCTCGCCGGCTTCACGGATCTGTCGGGCGGAAAGTTCCAGGCGAACGCGGCGGCCTCCGCACGGCGCTCGGCACAAGTGCGCACGGCGGTGCTGAAGGCCGCGGGCGAACGCCTCGATCAACGTCTCGTCACAGCGAAGGGCTACGGGCCGCTCGCGCCGGTCGCCTGCAACGACCAGGGCGAGGGCCAGCGACTCAACCGCCGCGTCGAGGTGTGGATCAAGGACTAACCCGTGACGTCACGCCGGCTTCACGTCGGCGGCGACTTTCAGCGACTTGATTTTGTCGGGGTTCTGCGCGGGCTCGCCTTTCTTGATCCCGTCGACCTTGTCCATGCCGTCGATGACCCGGCCCCAGACGGTGTACTGGCGGTCGAGGAAGCCGGCGTCGTCGAGGCAGATGAAGAACTGGCTGTTGGCGCTGTCGACCGGCATCGATTTGCGGGCCATCGAGCACACCCCGCGCACGTGCGGCTCCTTGTTGAACTCGGCCTTGAGGTCGGGATACTTCGAGCCGCCCGCACCGGTGCCGTTCGGGCAGCCGGTCTGCGCCATGAAGCCATCGATCACGCGATGGAACACGATGCCGTCGTAGAAGCCTTCGCGCGCGAGTTTCTTGATGCGCTCGACATGGCCGGGCGCGAGATCGGGGCGCATCTCGATGACGATCTGGCCGTGCGTCATCTCCATGATCAGCGTGTTCTCGGGGTCTTTGATCTTCACAGGCATTGGTTCGTCTCCATGCATTTTCCCTCTCCCCTCTCCCCATTGCTCTGCACTTGCCATGGGGAGAGGGCGAGGGTGAGGGGCGGCGCAGGGCTCGGAGCAAGCGGTCGCCCCTCACCCTAGCCCTCTCCCCGCACGAGTGCAGTGCGCGGGGAGAGGGAAGTGGGTCATTTCTTCTCGTCCGCCAGCACGTACACCTTCAGCATCCGGTCCGGATCGGCGACGAGGCCGGTGCCGGGATCGCCCTTCCTGAGCTGATCGATATGAGCCATGCCGTCGACGACGCGGCCCCAGACCGTGTAGTCGCCGTTGAGGTGCGGGCTGTGACGGTAGATGATGAAGAACTGGCTGTCGGCTGAATCGCGTGACGGACCGCGCGCCGCGCCGATGGTGCCGCGCTCGAAGGGGACGGCGGATGCCTCGAGCGGCAACCGCTCGCGGCCCGATCCGCCCTTGCCGGTGCCGGTCGGATCGCCGGTCTGCGCCATGAAGCCGTCGATGACGCGATGGAACACGAGGCCATCGTAGAACTTGGCGCGCGCCAGATCCTTGACGCGCTGCACGTGCTTGGGCGCCAGATCGGGACGCATCGCAATCGTCACCTTTCCCGTCTTCAGCTCGATGATGAGCGTGCTCTCGGGGTCGGGCTTCGGCGCCTGTGCGTGGGCCGGTGCAACCAGCATCAGCAGGGCGAGGAGGGTCGCGAACCGGGTGAGCTTCAAGTTGGCCTCATGTGTGGGATCGGGAGCCGGGAGTGGTGAGTCGCGAGTTGGGAGACGTTGGCATCATGACCTCACCAACCCGGCTCCCGATTGTCCTACCGCTTGTCTTCTTTCGTCGGGATCGCCGAGATGATGACGATCGCCTGCGCCAGCGGGAAATCGTCGGTGATGGTCAGGTCGATGCGCGCTTCATGACCCGGTGGTGTCAGCCGCTTCAGGTGCTCGGCCGCCCCACCGGTGAGGACAAGCGTCGGCCGGCCCGATGGCAAATTGACGACACCCATGTCGCGCCAGAACACGCCCCGGCGCATGCCCGTGCCGAGCGCCTTGGAGCACGCCTCCTTGGCCGCGAACCGCTTGGCGTAGGACGCGGCCCGCTCGCGCCGCCGGTCGCTCTTGCGGCGCTCGGTCTCGGTGAACACGCGCTGAAGGAAGCGGTCGCCATATCGCTCGAGCGTCCTCTCGATGCGGCGGATGTCGATCAGGTCGTTTCCGATGCCCAGGATCATGCGCGGGGAGCCCCGCTGCGCGCGTCGTCCATCAGCGCGCGCATGTGGCGCACGGCGTCGGCGAGGCCGCCGAAGATCGCCTCGCCGATGAGAAAGTGGCCGATGTTGAGCTCGACCACCTCAGGGACACGCGCGACGGTTGAGACCGTGTTGAACGTCAGGCCGTGGCCGGCGTGCACCTCGAGGCCAGCCGCATGGGCGAGCCGAGCTCCGGCGGCAAGCCTTGCCACCTCGCGCGCGATGCCGCCGCCGTCGTTCTCCAGCGCCTTCTCGCAATAGGCGCCGGTATGCAGCTCGACGATATCGGCGCCGAGCTTGGCCGCCATCTCGATCGGCGCCTGGTCCGCCTCGATGAACAGCGACACGCGGATGCCGGCGTCCTTGAGGCGGGCGATGAACGGCCGCAAATGGTTGTTGCCGGAGACGACATCGAGGCCGCCTTCGGTGGTGCGCTCTTCCCGCTTCTCGGGGACGAGGCAGCAGGCGTTGGGCAGCGTATTGAGCGCAATATTCAGCATCTCAGCCGTCGCCGCCATCTCGAAGTTCAGCGGCCGCGTGATCTCGGCCTTCAACCGCGCGATGTCGGCATCGGTGATGTGGCGGCGGTCCTCGCGCAGGTGCGCGGTGATGCCGTCGGCGCCCGCAGCGATCGCCGCCTGGGCCGCCCGCACGGGATCGGGATGCCGGCCGCCCCGCGCATTACGCACGGTCGCCACGTGATCGATGTTGACGCCGAGGCGCAGAGACTGGGACTTGCTCATCGGGCGCACGGGGCTCCGGGAAGAGGTCGGTACTGCTCCTCTATAGCGAGCCCCGCGGCCCCGGCCAACCCAGGCAATCGCGGCTGTCGTGGATGCCGTCGGCAGTGCCGCGCGACCTCGCTCGCGGCGGACCCATCAGCGGCGCGACGGCGCTCCACGGCGATGCCTCACAGCCCCGCCGGACGCGCGGTGTCGCGCACCTGCGTGCGGTGCATGCGCCTACGCTGCGAGGGGTCGAGCTGATTGCGCCGGTGCAGCGTGCAGCGGTTGTCCCAGATCACCAGGTCGCCAGCTTTCCACGTCTGGGCCCAGAACGCTGCGCCGGTGTGGATGTGCGCCCACAGCGCGTCGAGCAGCGCGTCGCTCTCCCCATCCGACAGCCCGACGATCCACGCATTCGGCCGCCGCCCGAGATAGAGCGAGGCTCGCCCCGTCTCCGGATGGCGCACGACGAGGGGGTGGATCGCGCCCGGCCGCTCGGCGTTCGCATAGCTGTCCTTGAAGCCGTGCCGGAGCGCGCCGGAGGAATTGCGCGTCGCATCGTGCTTGCAGGCGCGACCCTCGATGCGCGCCTTGAGGTCGGGGGAGAGCGTCGCGTAGGCGTCGTAGAGATCGTAGAAGAACGTCTCCCCGCCCACCGTTGGCGTCTCGAGGCCATAGAGCAGGCTCGCCTTGGGTGGCAGCTCGTTGTAGCTCATGTCCTGGTGCCACACGAGTTCGGAGTTGCCCAAGCCACCGATCGGTTTGCCGCCCTCGACGATGTTGGAGATCACCGCGACGTCGTCGCGATTGCGCGCGAGCGGGCCATCTTTTGCCGCGATCGGCGCCTTGTCGAGTTCCCCGAACCGCCGCGAGAACGCCGCCAGCTGATCGTCGTCGAGCGACTGGCCGCGAAAACGCAGCACCAGATGCGCGTTCCAAGCCTGATAGATCTGGCGGAACATACGCTCGTCGACATCGTGCGTCAGATCGAGGCCCACAACATCCGCGCCAAGCGGCCCGTCGGTCGGCTTCACCTCGATGCGGTCTTGCGTGGTAGCGGTCATGGCGGTTCCTCCTGTCGCGAAATCCGTTCCTCACGATAGTCCCATGCTCGCAGGGCGCAAGCATCGGCGCATCATCGCCGCTGCAGCCAGCGCCACCAGCGGTCGGCGGTCTGCGTGTAGTACTCCCAGTGCAGCGGACCGCGGCGCAGGCACGGATTGCGATCGACTGGATCGTGGCGATCGATGCCACGCAGGATCGGGTCCTCGAGCTCGGCGTCGGTGAAGGATTGCGCGCCGATCAGCTTCTCGGCGCAGACCCGCTCGCGGAGCGTCTCGCCGCGCACCAGCGTCGCCCAGGTCACGTCCCACACCCGTGCCGTGTGCTCGGTCTGGCCGGAGGCGAGCACGTCCCCGCCCGCGGTCACGATCCTCCAACCATCCGGGCTGAACGACGCGCTGTTCACGTCGCCAGTATGGGCTTTCAAGACGGCGATCTCTTTTCCGCTCTCGGCGTCCCACACACGCGCCGTCTGGTCGGATGACGCGGTCACGATCCGACGACCATCCGGGCTGAACGCGACCCGAAAGACAGCGCCCCGGTGCCCGGCGAGTGTCGCGCGCAGGCGCACCAACTGCGCAGCCCCGGCGAGCTTGCCCTCGAGCTCCGTCGAGAACGGCTCCCACGGCAACGCACCCGGCGGCGGGTAGACCCGCAAGGTGAAGCGCATGGCGCTGTCGTACTGCTCCTCCTGCAGCGCGCGCACGGCGAGGCTCGTATAGACCAGCGTCTCGCGGCGGGAGAGGTCGTGGCCCTGCCACACGACGTTGCCGAGCATGGCGAGCAGGACCGCCGCAAAACCCCAGAGCAGGCGGCCGACTTTGCGCTGGCTCTTCGCCATCGCGTCGAGTTGCTCGCGCTCACTCGACGCCCGCGCGGTCTCGGCGGCTCGGCTGGCATCGATCAACTGATGATGCAGCGCCGTGATCTCGGGCGCATCGGCGCGGCGGCTCACGACCCACTGCTCGGCCGCCTCCAGCGTATCGCCGCGCAGCAGCAAGGACTCCGGCCGCCCGCGCGCCGCCCACTGCGCCGCCTGCTCGCCGAGGCGCGTGTGCTCGCGGATCCAGACCACATCCTCGCGCAGCGCCGCCGCC
>JANOJW010000788.1:0-11160 GCA_031418955.1 Hyphomicrobiales bacterium
TGGGAATCATGCCCAAGAGTTGCTCCAGGCGGCTGTATGCTTCGCGCACATTCACCACGTTTTGCCACTGCGACACGATTTGAATCAATGGGGCCAACACGCGCCCCCCCGGGGCTGCCCGCCCCCACGCCCTCCCCCGGGTTTTTGGCGCCTTTCGGGCCCCCCCGGAATGGGGGCCCAACCCGCGCGTCGACCGCTTTTGCATTCGAAAGGTCGGCGGGCGCGCTATTGCGCCCTACGGCACTGTGACGCTGGCTGCGACGCCGTTGCCGGGTCCGCACTTGTGTGATGCGTTGGCAGGGTCGGCAGGTGCTGCTTAGATGGCGCCATGTCAAACCGCCACACGCCCACCGACCACCGCCTTGCCGCCCGCCTCGCCAAGGAGATCGAGGGCGAGGTGCTGTTCGATCGCGCAAGCCGCGGGCGATACTCGACCGACGCGTCGATCTACCAGATCGAGCCGGTCGGCGTGGTGGTGCCGAAGACCCAACGCGACGTCGAGATCGCCGCGCAGATCGCGCGCGATGAAGGCGTGACGCTGCTGCCGCGCGGGGGCGGCACCTCGCAGTCGGGCCAGACGGTCGGCCGCTCGCTGGTGATCGACTACACCAAGCACTTGAACACAATCGTCGAGGTCGACCGCGACGCGCGAACCTGCCTCGTAGAGCCCGGCATCGTGCTCGACGAACTCAATCGCCAGATCAAGGGCACGGGGCTGTTCTTTCCCGTCGACGTCTCGACCTCGAGCCGGGCGACCATCGGCGGCATGACCGGCAACAATTCGTGCGGCACGCGCTCGATCCGCTACGGCATCATGCGCGACAACGTGCTCAGTATCGACGCGTTGCTGGCGGACGGCAC
The DNA here is from genome assembly GCA_031418955.1 of Hyphomicrobiales bacterium. Classification (GTDB taxonomy): domain Bacteria; phylum Pseudomonadota; class Alphaproteobacteria; order Rhizobiales; family Hyphomicrobiaceae. The sequence continues at coordinate 862 of JANOJW010000788.1, forward strand.
ACGAGCGCATTTCGGGGCGGTGATTTCCCCCTCTCCCCATGCCCTGCACTTGCATGGGGAGAGGGATGGGGTGAGGGGCGGCCACTTGCTCCAGGCAGAGTATGCGGCCGCCCCTCACCCTAACCCTCTCCTCGCGAAAGAGCGGGGAGAGGGGACGAGCGAGCTCATGCGCGATCTCCTCGCACTCGGCGCCCGTGAGGCGGCGCACATCGCGCAGGCCTTCCCCGAGGTGTCGCGGCGTGTCGGCGGGTATCTCATCGACGCGCTGCTGCCCCCGGCAGGTTCTTCGCTTGCGCCTTTGGATGCCCACTCGCAACTCGCGCGGGGACGCAACGCGCCGGTCAACCTCGCCACGCTGCTGTGCGGTTCGGAGGGCACGCTCGCGCTGTCGGAGCGCATCCGGCTGAAGCTCTCCTCCCAGCCAAAAAACAAGGCCCTCGGCATCTGTCACTTTCCAACCTTCCGCAGTGCGATGGAGGCGCCACAGCATATCGTCAAGCTCGGCCCCGTCGCCGTCGAGTTGGTCGATCACACGCTGATCGGGCTGGCGCGCGACATCGCCATGTTCCGCCCCGTCATGGAGGCCTACGTGCGCGGCCGGCCCGAGGCGCTGCTGCTGGTCGAGTTCGCCGAGGACGATCAAGCGGAGAATCTGCGCCGGCTCGACCGGCTCGACGAGCTGCTGGGCGATCTGGGGTTCCCGGGCTCGGTGGTGAAGGTGACGGACGCTGCCGGCCAAAGGGGCGTGTGGGAGGTGCGCGCGTCCGGCCTCAACATCATGATGAGCATGAAGAGCGAGGGCAAGCCCGTCTCCTTCATCGAGGACTGCGCGGTCCCGCTCGAGCACCTCGCCGACTACACCGAGAGGTTGACCGCCGTGTTCGAGCGTCACGGCACCAAGGGCACCTGGTACGCGCACGCTTCCGTCGGCTGCCTGCACGTGCGCCCCGTCCTGAACCTGAAGCTCGAGAAGGACTCAGCCACCATGCGCGCGATCGCCGAGGAGGCGTTCGCGATGGTGAAGGCGTACAAGGGATCGCACTCGGGCGAGCACGGCGACGGCCTCGTGCGCTCCGAATTCCACGAGATGATGTACGGGCGAAAAACCGTCGAGATCTTCGAAGCGGTGAAGGACCGCTTCGACCCGCAAGGCCTGATGAACCCGGGCAAGATCGTGCGCGCGCCCCTCATGAACGACCGCTCGCTGTTCCGCTACAAGCCCGAGTACAAGGTCGCCGACGTCAAGACGGCGCTCGACTGGTCGGCGTATCCGGGCGCGGGCGGCGGCCTGCAGGGCGCGGTCGAGATGTGCAACAACAACGGCGAATGCCGCAAGCTGCAGGCCGGCGTCATGTGCCCGAGCTATCGCGTGACGCTCGATGAGCGCGACGTGACGCGGGGCCGCGCGAACACGCTGCGGCTCGCCATATCCGGTCAGCTCGCGCCGGATGCCGGGTGGGCATCTGAAGGCGCAAGAAAAACCGCACTTGCGTCACCCGAGTTGCAAGAGGCGATGAAGCTCTGCGTCTCCTGCAAGGGCTGCCGCCGCGAGTGTCCAACCGGCGTCGACATGGCGCGTCTGAAGATCGAGGTGCTGGCGGCGCGCAATGCGACGACGCCAATGTCGCTCGGCGAGAAGGCGGTGGCCTATCTGCCGCGCTATGCGCCGTACGCCGCGCGGCTCGCACCGCTGATGAACGCGCGCAACTGGCTGCCCGGCGCGCGCCAGATCGGTGAGCGTATGCTCGGGTTCGCCGCGGCGCGCGATCTGCCGAAGTGGCGGGGCAAGCTGTTCCGATTGACCGAACCTGTCGGGCCGGACGCGCCGGTTGGTATCGTGCCGGAGGCGCGTCTTCGACACGACGGGCAACCGAAGGCGCAAACAAAAGACGTCGCGCTGTTGGCCGACACCTTCAACTCGTACTTCGAGCCCGAGAACCTGTGGGACGCGGTCGAGGTCCTCACGCGCCTGGGATATCGCGTCGTCCCGCTCCGCCTCGCGCACGAGAAGCGTCCCGTCTGCTGCGGACGCACGTTCCTGTCCGCGGGGCTCGTCGACGAGGCGCGTCATGAGGCGAAACGCTTCCTCGAGGCAGCGCGGCCGCTCGTCGAGGCTGGCGTGCCGATCATCGGGCTCGAGCCGTCGTGCCTATTTACGACGCGCGACGAGATGCTGGCCATGGGCCTGGGCGAAGAGGCGAAACGGCTCTCGGAGACCACGTTCCTGTTCGAGGAATTCCTGGCGAACGAAGTGAAGGCTGGCCGCATTGCCGGTCCGATCGCCAAGTCCGACCGCCGCGTACTGCTGCATGGCCACTGCCATCAGAAGGCGTTCGGCGCGATGAGCGCGGTCGAGACGACGTTGCGGCTCATCGAGGGCCTGAAGGTCGAGACGGTCGAGTCGAGCTGCTGCGGCATGGCCGGCGCTTTTGGCTATCAGGCCGAAACGCACGCGACGTCGCTCGCCATGGGCGAGCTGTCGCTGTTGCCGGCGGTGCGCCGGGCCGACGACGACACGGTGATCGTCGCCGACGGCTTCTCCTGCCGCCACCAGATCGCCGACGGCGCCCAACGTTCAGCCGTGCCCGTCGTCCGCATCCTCGCCCAGGCCCTTCGCGGCGCCGCTTAGAGCCTGTCAGCTGCGCCTGAAGTTCACATCCGACCATCCGCGTCATGTTGGCGTCGATGGAAGCCGGTTCAGCAATTCGGCTGGCATATCGTCGCTTCCCGCCGGCCTCGGTGGCATGCCATGCTCGGGTGAATGTCCGCGAAGGCGACCGGAGAGACCCATGGCCGTGATCGATTCCCAGGTGCACACCTATGAGCGCAATCATCCGGGCCGGCCGTGGGTCGGTTTTCTGCATGGGCCGCCGGAGGTGACGGGGCGCGACATGGTCACAGCGATGGATGCGGTCGGCGTCGACGGCGCGCTGCTGGTGTCGCCGTTCGCGATGTATGGCACCGACGGCAGCTACGCGCTCGAGGTGCACAAGGCGCACCCCGGCCGCTTCGGGCTGATCAAGCCGTTCGATCCTGCAAGCCCGAAGGTCGCCGAGGAGATCGCCGAGTGGGCGGCAAGGCCCGGCGTCGTCGGCGCGCGCATCATGCTCGATCGAACCGCCTCGAACGACCCGGCCGACCCCGGCCTCAACCGCATCCTGGCGGCGGGCGCCAGACACTGGCTCCCCGTCAACATCCTGGCCTGGGGCCGGCTCGATCAACTCGACAAGCTCGCCGCCAAGAACCCGGACACGCAGATCGTGCTCGATCACATCGGCATCCAGCAGCCGTTCGAGCCGCCGGTGCCGAAAGACGGGTGGACGGATCTGCCCGCAGTGCTGGCGCTGGCGAAACACAAGAACCTGTCGATCAAGATCTCGGGCGCGTGCACCCTGTCGCAGAAACCCGACACGTTCGACGACATCTGGGACCCGGTCTGCCGCATCATCGACGCATTCGGCGTCGAGCGCTGCCTGTGGGGCACCGACTGGACGCGGGCGACAGGGCTCATCACCTATGCGCAGGGCGTGGAGCCGTTCCGCACGACCAAGCGGCTGTCGGACGGCGACCGCGCCATGCTGATGGGCGGCGCGCTGCAGCGCGTCTACCGCTTCACGCCGACTCTTTAGTGGCGCCTTCAGATGCCCACTAGGCATCCGGCGCGTGGATACGGCGAAATCTGATCGTGTTTTCGGATGCCCACACGGCATTCGGCGATTTGCTTCTTGCGCCTTCAAATGCCCACACGGCATCCGGCGCGCGGATACGGAAACACCGGCATGCTTGGCACTCTCAGGCTCGCTGTCGACATCGGCGGCACGTTCACCGACCTCGTGCTTGAGAGTGCGGGCCGCACGCTCAGCGCCAAGGTGCTGACCACACCCGCCGCGCCCGAGCAGGGCGTGCTCGCCGGCATCGACCGCATCCTCGCCGAGGCCGGCGCGCTGCCTCGCGATGTCGGGCTGATCATTCACGGCACCACGCTCGCGACCAACGCCCTGATCGAGCGCAAGGGCGCGAAGACGGCGCTGATCACCACCGACGGCTTTCGCGACTCGATCGAGATCGCCTACGAGCACCGCTTCGACCAGTACGACCTGAAAATGGAGCGCCCGGTCCCGCTGGTGCCGCGCAACCTGCGGTTTGCGGTGCCGGAGCGGCTGGCGTCGGACGGATCGATGCTCAAACCGCTCGACGAGTCGGCCGTCGCCGCGCTGGTGCCGGCGCTCGAAGGGGGCGCAATCCAGTCGGTCGCGATCTGCTTCCTGCACAGCTATCTCAATCCAGCCCACGAGCAGCGCGCGGGTGAGATCTTGGCGGCGCGCCTCCCTGGCCTGTCGATCACCCTGTCGTCTAACGTGTGCCCCGAGATCCGCGAATACGAGCGGATGTCGACGACGGCGGCGAACGCCTACATCCAGCCGCTGATGGCCGGTTATCTGACGCGGCTGGAGGCGGCGATCAAGCAACGCGGCATTCCCGGACCGCTTCTGCTGATGATGTCGAGCGGCGGCGTCACGACCGTTGCGACGGCCGTCAAGATGCCGATCCGCCTCGTCGAATCGGGGCCGGCCGGCGGCGTGATTTTCGCCCAGCACATCGCGGCGGAGATCGGCGCTGCCCGCGCGCTGTCGATCGACATGGGCGGGACCACGGCGAAACTGACGCTGCTCGACGAGATGAAACCCCAGCTGTCGCGCTCATTCGAGATCGCGCGGCAGTACCGGTTCTTGAAGGGCAGCGGCCTGCCGATCCGCATTCCGGTGATCGACATGGTGGAGATCGGTGCCGGCGGCGGCTCGATCGCACGCGTCGATACGCTCGGGCGCATCACCGTTGGACCCGACAGCGCCGGCGCGGCGCCGGGCCCGGCGTGCTATGCGCGCGGCGGCACGGAAGCGACCGTCACCGACGCCGACCTCGTGCTCGGCCGCATCGACGCCACGCAGTTCGCGCGCGGCGCCATCCCGCTCGAGCCGGCGCGCGCGACCACCGCCGTGGTGGAGTCCGTCGGCGCCAAAGCGCGACTCTCCCCGCAGATCGCGGCAGCGGGCATCACCGAGATCGTCGACGAGACCATGGCCAATGCGGCGCGCGTGCACGCCGTCGAGAACGGCAAGGACACCACCGATCGCGTGATGATCGTGTCGGGGGGCGCTGCTCCCCTGCATGCGGCGCGGCTCGCCGAGAAGCTCGGCATCGCACAGGTGATCGTGCCGGTCGGCGCCGGCGTCGGCTCCGCGCACGGGTTCCTCAAGGCGCCGATCGCCTACGAGGTGGTGCGCTCCCGGCTCGTCTCGCTCGCCCGCTTCGAGGCGAGCGTGGTGAACGACATGTTCTCGTCGATGCGCGTGGAGGCCGAAGCGGTGGTGCGGCTCGGCGCAGCTGGCGAGCCGCTCGTCGAGACGCGCACGGCCTTCATGCGCTATCGCGGCCAGGGCCACGAGATCGCGGTTGAATTGCCGCGGCGCGCGTTCACGCCAGACGATGCGCCCGAGCTGCGCGCGCTGTTCGAGGCGGCCTACCAGGCGATCTTCGGCCGGGTCATTCCGCGGCTCGAGGTGGAGACGCTGTCGTGGACGCTGACGCTCGCGACCGAACGGCCTTTGCCCTCGCGCCGGGACGAGCCGGCGGCCAGGCCCGCGCCGGCTCCGCAAGGCCAGCGGACGCTGTTTGATCCGGGCACGGCGCGCTCCATGACCGCCGACCTTTACGCGCGCGCGGGGCTGGCGCCGGGGATGCACGTCGATGGCCCCGCAATCATTCTGGAGGACGAGACGGCGACCGTCGTGCCGCCACAGTCGCGCGCACGAATCTCGCTAGGAGGGCACATCGTGATCCAGCGCCGCCCCTGAGCGGGGCCCGAAAGGAAGGGTCGACACGCCAATGCAGGATTGCGCGCTTGCTCCAACAGTGTGCATTGCCCGAAGGTGGAGCCGAGGGGCCGTAGGGCGCAATAGCGCGCGCACAGTGCTGTTCACGCCCACCGACGTCGACGCGCGTATTGCGCCGCGACGTTCACCCTGGAAGACGGCGCAATACGCGCGTCGAGCTTTGATGCGCGGAGAAAGTTCGCTGGACGCGCTATTGCGCCCTACCGCCATCGCGGCCACTTCCGCTCGCAGCTCCAGACGTCGGCGCTGCGACGGCCGAAGCGCTGGACCGATCTGTTGGCGCGGCCGCGAAATCCTGCTCAGCTGGCGCCCACGTCACGACTTCGCCGCGAGCGCCTTCAGATGCCGCGGGTTGCGCACTTTGAGTTCGGCGACGACGTGGGCGCGCAGCCGCTTGCGCAGATCGGCATGCTGCGCGTCGCCGACAAGCCCCTTGCGAATGTCGCCGGCGAGCCGCGCCAGCGTGCCGTCGCCGTCGTCGTAGACCACATCCAGCAGCGCGAACTCTGCGGCCTCCGCCTCGCCGCCGATGTCGCGCCGTGCGATCTCGATGGCGTTCGTGAGCATGGCGACGAGATACCGCTTGTCCGCTGGCAGCGCCGGACCGATCTCGGTCTTCAGCGCGTCGGCGACCAGATCGAGAAGCGCCTCCGCGCCGAGTTTGACATGTACCATCAGCGGCCCTTTCCTTCGACGCGATCAATCAGGTCGAGCGCGTCGAGCTCCATCTCCGGCGGCATCAGGCCGGTCAATGCCAGCTCGATCGAGCGTTCGCCGCCCTTGATAAAGCGATCACCTTGGGCAAGCGCGATGGCGGCCCACCGCGCCGCGGCCTGCACCTCGAAGTAGTGCAGCTCCTGCGCGTTGATTGGCACGCCCGCGCCCGCGTTGTAGCCCTTGAGCAGCGAGGCGACCTTGCCGATGCCGCCCGCCACCTTGGCGTCGTTGCCAAAGCGCCAGCAGCGGGCGATGAACCAGCCGAGATCCTCGCGGGGGTCGCCGAAGTGGCAGAACTCCCAGTCGAGGATCGCGGTGAGCTGCCCGGCTTCGATCATGTAGTTGCCGGTTCGCAGATCCCCGTGCACCAGCGTGATCGCCTTGGGCTCCGGCGCAGTCTGGTCGAGCCAGGCGAGGATGTACTCGAGTGCCGGGCGCGGCGCGCTTGCCTTGTCGAGGATGTCGCGCAATTCGGCGACGATGCGGCGGGCCGGATTGCCGAGCGGGCGCGGTAGAAACGGCAAAACGCCATCCTTTGGTACAATGGCGTGGATCTTCGCCATCTCGGCGCCGATCGTGCGGGCGAGCGCCTCGCCGTAACCGGGAAGCTCTGGATCGCGCACGATGCGGCGGCCTTGGGCAGTGCCTGCGACGAAGGCCTGCACGGCGAACGGCTGGCCGATCAGGCTCTTGTCCTGGGAAACAGCGATCGGCTCGGCGACCTTGACGCCCGCCGCATGTGCCGCCGCGATGCATCGGTACTCGGCGATGCGATCGAGGCTCACATCCAGGGTGGCGGCCGCGTTGGTGCGCAGCACCCAGGCGTGGCGGCCGGAGCGCGGGCCCCCGTCGACGGCCACGTCGAGCCGCCAGTTCTGTTGCACCGCGCCGCCCGCGAGCAGGGCGGCGGCCGTCACCTCCACGGCCTTGGCGCCGATCTCGTGCGCGAGCCAGCCCCCGAGCGCCGCTCGGGTCGCGGCCTCGTCGAGCGGGCGTTTGGGCATTTCGTTTGAGGCCGGTTCATTCACGGCGGGTTTTCCCTTATTGTCTTGGCCATCAGATGCCCACAAGCATCTGGCGCTTTTGCTTTCGCCTTCAGATGCCCACGTCGTGGCGAAGCACGCCTACGGCATGACGCATCCGGCGGCTCACTCCGTCGGCAGCAGGTGGCCGCCGTCGACGGTGAGGACGCTGCCGGTCATGAACGAGCCCGCGCGCGAGGCGAGCAGCAGCAGCGGCCCATCGAGCTCGGCGGTCTGCCCGAGGCGGCGGAACGGGATGTGCGCGATCATGCGCTTGCCGGCTTCCGTCTCCCAGAAGGCGTCGTTGAGCTCGGTCGAGATGTAGCCTGGCGCCAGCGCGTTGACGCGGATGTTGTCGCGCGCCAGTTCCAGCGCCATCGTGCGGGTCAGAGCGATCACCGCCGCCTTCGAGGCCGCATAGGCGCCGAGCGTCTTGATGGCGCCCAGCCCGACGATCGAGGCGATGTTGACGATCGAACCGCCGGTCTTGTTGGCGATCATGCGCCGGGCTGCAGCTTGCCCGACGCGGAACACGCCGTCGAGGTTGACGTCGAGCACGCCGCGCCACTGCTGCTCGCTCATGCGCGTGATGAAGGCCGGATCGGTGACGCCGGCATTGTTGATCACCACCGTGATCGGCCCGGCAGCCTTTTCCGCCGCCGCAAAGCACTCAGCGACCGACGCTGGATCAGTGACGTCGAGCGCGACGGGCACGGCGGTGCCACCAGCGGCCGAGATCTCCCGGGCCAGCGCCTCCAGCCGGTCGACGCGGCGGGCCGCGATCACCACCCGGGCGCCCGCCCGTGCCAGCACGCCGGCGAAATGCGCACCAAGGCCCGACGAGGCGCCGGTGACGAGGGCGGTTTCGCCCGCGAGTGAGAACAGCGATTGCGTCATGCCGGCGGGCTCCCGTGTCGGCGTGTTGAGCTTGATTTCTCATGCGGCGGCCGGTCGCGGTTGGCAAGAGGCGACGGGCACTTCGAGGCTCTTCGATCCAGCCCCCACCCCTGGGGATAGCGGGGACGGCGATGGGCATCCGCCCCTTGCAGACCCGCGAATCACATATCCACGATCCATGTCCGGCGCGATTCGGGTGCAGATTTCCGAAACACGCCGTTGGGAAATGATTGTGGAGGAGGGGTTCATGGCGGCGTTCGGAGCAGGTCACAGCTTTTTTGCTGGCATGCGGGACTGGGCAACAGCTGCAGGCCTCGTCGCGGCACTGATGGCGGGCGGATGCGCCGTTTCTGGGGGGCCGAAGCTCACCATGACGGGCACCAACGTGCAGCCGCCGCAGTCCGCGGCCGAGGCAGCGCCAATTCCACCCGAGCAGAAAGCTGCGGCCGAGAAGCAGGCGCGCCGCGCGGCAGCGCTGGCGAAGGCCGAGAGCGATCCCACGGACGCCGGCCAGACCATCGCCGCCGCCCGTGGCCTGCGCAGCGAGAAGAGACTCGACGATGCGTTGCGGCTCGTCGAACGCAGCCTCGCGGTGAACCCGCGCGATTCCGCGCTGCATCGCGAGCTTGGACTGCTGGCCCTCGACAGCGGCCGGCTGGCGCCCGCCGAGAAACACCTGAAGACGGCGCTCGAACTGGGCGCCGCCGACTGGCAGACGCGGTCCGCGCTCGGCGCAGCGCTTGCAGCACAGGGTAAGCACCCCGCGGCGCAGCAGCACCTTGCGAAAGCGCTCGAGCTGAGGCCCGACCACCCCTCGGTGCTGAACAACCTCGCGCTCTCCTACGCGCTCGACGGCAAGCCCGAGGAGGCCGAGCGTGTCCTTCGCATAGCCGCCGATGCCAAGGGCGCGCCGGCGCACGTCCGCCAGAATCTCGCCATCGTGCTCGGTATCAGCGGCAAGCTACCCGAGGCGCAGAAGGTCGCGAGCGCGTCTCTGCCGCCAGAGCGGGCGACGGCAAACGCGGCCTACCTGACGTCGCTGGCGCAGACCCGCGCGGAGACGCTTAAGCCCGTGGCAGCGGCCACGGAGCCGGCACCAGCGCTGTCACCTGTCGTCAAGTCCGCGCGCGCGCCCGTCGACATGGAGAAGCCCTACCTGCTCGGCGTCGGCGCACCCAAGACCTCGCCCTGAGCTGTCGGCACATGAAGCGGGCCAATGAACGAACCCGCTCTCGCGGGAGAGTGTTGAGGCGATAGGCCGTGTCTGATGGGATCAGGGCGGCGCGGTAACGGGATGGGAAGCATCTCGTCTTGAGGATCGAGGGGTTAGTAGCAACCTCAACCTCAGGACCGAGAGCTTCCCATGACGACCAAGGCCGTAAGCCCGCTGCGCCAGCGCATGATCAACGACATGAACGTGCGCCACTTCGTGCCCGATACCCAACGCGAGTACATCCGCGCGGTTAAGACTCTCACAATCTTCCTGAAGCGCTCGCCGGACACGGCAACGGCCGAGGATCTGCGCGCCTTCCAGCTTCACATGACCGAGACCGGCGTACGGCCACCGACCATCAACGCGGTCGTCACGGCCTTGCGTTTCTTCTTCAAGGTCACGGTCGACAAGCCGGAGACGACACGGCATCTGGTGTTCGTCTACGAGCCGCGGAAACTGCCGCGCATTTTGCCGCCCGAGGACGTGCTGCGACTGCTGGATTGAGATAACGATCAAGCGCAGTCAAAAGCTGTTGCGGAAAGGGGACCTCAATTGG
>JANOJW010000789.1:0-9561 GCA_031418955.1 Hyphomicrobiales bacterium
TCGAGGTAGTTGCCGTCCCAGACCGTGTTCACGGCGCCGAGCCAGGCGGGCTTCTTGTCGGCGTCGAACCACTCGGGCTTCCAGTAGAAGCGATAGCGCTCGGCCTCCCCGATCGAAAGATAGGCGAGAACCAGACGGCGCGACCCGTCGGGCTTGGAGCGGGCGAGGCGCAGTTGCTCGGGGCTGAACTCGTGCACGAAGCGACGGCCAGCCGACAGCGCATGATCGATGACGACGAGATCGTGCGGGGCGGCGGCGATCTCGGGGAACTTGATCTGGCGGAGCTGGAAGCCCCAGCTGCGCACCGTCGCGAGGATCTGCTGGCGCTGCTCGGTGGGCGTCGGCGCGGTGGCCGGCGGGGGTGAGCGCACGGGGCGCTTGGTGGCGGCCGGCGGCGGCTTCGGTGCAGGCGCGGGTGTGGGCGTCGGACTGGCGACGGCGGATTTCGCGGTGGCGGGCGGCGGGGGCGCTTTCTGTGACGGCTTTGCCGACTTGGCGGCGGGCGGTATAACCGCCGGCGCTGGCGGCGTCTGCGGAATCCCGAACAGGGCGAATGGCGACGGCTGCACCTGCTGCGCTACCGCTGGTGCGGACACGAAGCCACAGACCGCGCACACGGCCGCGCTCACGGCCCAAAGGGCCGCCCCGCTACGCCAACTGCCGCTCGACGTACGCAACACGACGGTCATCCAGCTTCGGCGGGGCACGACGCTCCGTGCCTCCCGCATGCATGAACCGGCCGCGACGCCGGATCGAGACGCAGTTTATGGCAATCGGCGAGCGGAAGCCACTCCCTGCGGCCATTTTGAACAGGGGCGGCCATATTGAACGGGGGCGGCGAGGAACGCCCGACGACATGCAAAGTCAGAAATCGCGGCCGGGGATCGCCAAGCGGCCGAGGTCGCGCGGGGCGAAATAGGGCACGAAGCCCTGCTCCTCGATGCGACGGCGGGTGTCGGCCTTTTTGCTCTGCTCGAGCACGTAATCGACGACGAAGACCGGCCGGCCGGCATCCTTGACGCGCTTCAAGTGCGCGATCGACGCCTTCACCGCCGAGGCGGGGCGTGGCTGGCCGGTGTGGGCCGAGTGGAACAGGTCCTCCTTGGCGATCGCGTCGATGGTCTCGATCAGCCGTGGATGGCGCGACAACTCCTCGGCGTTTTGCATGACGACCAGGAAGCCCGGGTTCTTGCGACGCGCGGAGGCCGCGATCCGGGCGATGAACTCGACCATCGCCGTCTCGCCGTCGGGGCAGTCGGCCTTGACCTCGGCCCACACGTCGGCGCGATCGAGATAGACGCCGTCGAGACCCAGCTCGACCAGGCGGTGCAACGGCGAGGCATCGATGCTGTTGTAGAGGCCGCGGCCGTTGTCGTCGCCGATCACGGTGCGCTGCCAGCCCTCGTGGCAGAACTTGACGATGCGATTGCCGCGCCATTGCGCATGCTCGGGGCCGAGCCACTGCGGCGCATCCTCGGTCAGGTACTCGGCGCTGAAGTAGTCCTGGCGATAGTCCTCGGCGTCGCCGATCGACAGGTGGCCGATGACGAGGCGTGGCGAGCCGTCGGGCTTGCGCTTGAGGCGGGCGATCTCCTCGGGCCGGAGCGGCCGGTCGGCGTCGAGGCCGGTGGTCACGTCGATGACCAGCAGATCGAGGGGCGACGCGGCGGCGGCGGCGACATTGAGGCCGATCAGCTGATAGCCCCAGCTCTTGGCGGCGGTCATGCGCTTCAGGCGTTCGGCTGAGGTTTTCGCGGGATCGATGGCTGGCACGGCGACGGGCGCGGTCGGCTGCACGCGCTTTTGTGCGGGCGGCTGGGCTTGCGTGGCGGGCGCGGATTGCGCGGCTGGCTCATCGGGACGCGCGGCGTGCGACCGATCGATGACGGGCAGCAGCGCGAGCGCAGCGGCGAGCATCCCCGCCAGACCGCGCTTCCCCCCCACCACGAGCTTCAGTGACAAACGGCCCGGCATCCGCACGCCTCCAGGCTTCGCCTCGACCACAGCTCAAGTCATAGGGAGCGACGCGTAAACGCCCGGTTAACCCTGCGCACATGAGCCTTGACGGATGTGCCCCGGCGATCGAGCGGAATTATGGCTGGAGTGGCCGCTGCTGGCGCGGCGAACGCGGGCGGCCCCCTTTGCAGGTGGCGCGTCGCCCCCTATGTTGCAGCGCGGAGGAGACCATGATCGATCTGACCACACCGGCTGGCCGCATCGTGTCGGCCGCCCTCGGCCTTGCCGGCGAGCGGCCCTGGAGCGACGTGACGCTCGCCGACATCGCGGCGCGCGCGGGGACGTCGCTGGTCGACCTGCGCGGCCAGTTCGGCTCCAAGGGCGCCATGCTCGCGGCTTTCACACGCCTCGTCGACGACGAGGTGGTGCGGCGGGCGCCACGGCGCGAGCCGGCGCAGGCCCCCCGCGATGCGCTGTTCGAGGTCGTGATGAGCCGGTTTGACGTGCTCGAGCCTTACAAGGGCGCGCTTCGCTCCATCACGTCGGGTGGTCTCCCCGAGCCGATGCAGGCGCTGACTGTGCTCGCCTCCCAGCGCTGGATGCTGGAAGCCGCCGGCATCGGCACCGACGGGCTCGACGGCGGCGTCAAGATTGCGGGTCTGGCCTCGGTCTATGCGTCGGTGTTCCGCACCTGGCTCGCCGACGATGACGCTGGCCTCGCGCGCACCATGGCCGCGCTCGACCGTCGGTTGCGCCGCGGCGAGCGCTCCATGCAGCGCATGGACGAGCTGTGCAAGGGCGCCACGCGCGTCGCCGACGCGATCGGCGGACTGTTTCGCGCGCGGCCTTCAGCCCCGCCTCCTGCCTCGGCTCCACCACCGGCTTCGCCCGGCGCCGTCTGAAGACCCACAGCCCAGTACGACCGAGTCCGCTCATGTCCGACGCCGCCGCTCCCACCGGTCTCATGACGTTTGATGATTTCCTGAAGGTCGACATCCGTGTCGGCACGATCGTCGCGGCCGAGCCGTTTCCCGAAGCGCGAAAACCCGCCTACAAGCTCCGCATCGACTTCGGGGGTGAGATCGGCGTCAAGAAAAGCTCGGCCCAGATCACCAAGCACTACACGCCCGATGCCCTGATCGGGCGGCAGGTGGCGGCGGTGGTGAACTTTCCGCCCCGCCAGATCGGCAAATTCATGTCCGAGGTGTTGACGCTCGGATTTCCGGATGCGGCGGGCGAGGTGGTGCTGCTGGGCCCGAGCGAAGCTGTGCCGGACGGCGGCCGGCTGTATTGAAGCTCCCGATCTGGACGCCGCACGTGGGCTTGCACGACCGCGCTGACGCATGGCTCTGGACCCGGGATCGCCCGTGGTGGTGAAGCCATGAGCGGGGCGGACGTCCTCAAGTCGCAAGCGCTGTCGCCATGAGCCACTTGCCGCCGTCGCGCCGAGCCTCTCGGCTGGCGGTTCGCGGCGATCACCCTTAGGGTGGACCCTGCCTCATGCTCACCACTCCACGGAGCCCCCGCCCATGGCCAACATCAACGCTGGGTCGTTCACCACGCGGCCCGAGATCGACGGCACGTTCGGCGTGTGCGCGACGACGCACTGGATCGGCACCGCGATCGGCATGGCCATCCTCGAGCGCGGCGGCAACGCATTTGATGCCGGGATCGCTGCCGCCTTCATGCTGCAGGTCGTCGAGCCGCATCTGTGCGGACCCGGCGGCGACGTGCCAGCGTTGCTGTTCGACCGTCGCCGGGGCAAGGCCGAGGTGATCTGCGGCCAAGGCCCGGCGCCCGCAGGTGCCACCATCGCGCACTATCGCGACAAGCTCGGCCTCGACATCATTCCGGGCACCGGGCTGCTCGCGTGCTGCATCCCCGGCACCTTCGAGACCTACATGCTGATCCTGCGCGACTACGGCACGATGCGTCTGCGTGACGTGCTGGAGCCGTCGATCCACTACGCCCGCACCGGCCACCCGATCGTCGAACGCGCCACCGCCACGATCGCGACCGTGAAGGGCCTGTTTGCCGAGCATTGGCCGACCTCGGCGGCGGTCTATCTGCCGGGCGGCAATGTGCCTAAACCCGGCACGCTGTTTCGCAATCCGGTGCATGCGGAAACCTACGTTCGCATCCTGAAGGAGGCCGAGTCTGGCGGCGCCACGCGCGAGCAGGAGATCGAGCGCGCACGCCGCGCCTGGAGCCACGGCTTCGTCGCCGAGGCGATCGACAATTTCTGCCGCACGCAGGAGGTGATGGACGTTTCCGGCCGCCGCCACCGCGGCGTGCTCAACGGCCAGGACATGGCGACGTGGACGCCGACCATCGAGGCGCCGCTGACGCTCGACTACGGCCGCTACACGGTGATGAAGCCCGGGCCCTGGACGCAAGGTCCCGTGCTGCTGCAGCAGTTGGCGATCCTGAAAGGCTTCGAGCTCGAGCAGCTGTCGCCGACCGACCCCGATTTCATCCACCTGTGGATCGAAGCCGCAAAGCTCGCCTACGCCGATCGCGAGGTGTTCTACGGCGACCCGAAGTTCGCGCAGGTGCCGATGGAGACGCTGCTGTCGGAGCGCTACAATAGCGACCGTCGGCGCATGATCGGTTCGACCGCATCGATGGAGCAGCGGCCGGGCACCATCGAGGGCTACGGCGGCAAGGTCGTCCTCAAGGTCGCGAGCGGGCGCGAGGCGATTGCCGCTGGCGCCGGCGAGCCGACCGTCGGCCGCATGGGTGAAAGTAAAGGCGACACCGTCCACATCGACATCATCGACAAGGACGGCAACATGTTCACCGCGACTCCGTCGGGCGGCTGGCTGCAGTCCTCGCCGGTGATCCCCGCACTCGGCTGGCCGCTGGGGAGCCGCGCGCAGATGTTCTGGCTCGACGAGAGCCATCCCGGTGCGCTGATGCCGGGGAAGCGCCCGCGCTCGTCGCTGTCGGTCGGCATGGCGCTGAAGGACGGCGAGCCACACATGAGCTGGGGTTCGCCCGGCGGCGACCAGCAGGACCAATGGAACACGCAATTTTTCCTGCGCATCGCCCACTTCGGCATGAACATGCAGGAGGCGATCGACGCGCCGGCCTGGCACACCGAGCACTTCCCGGCCTCGTTCTGGCCGCGTGCGGCGCGCCCGGGCGTCGTCGTGATCGAGAACCGCGTCGGCGAGGCGACGATCGCCGAGTTGCGACGGCGCGGACACAAGATCGAGGTCGGCTCCGACTGGTCGGAAGGCCGCCTCACCGCCGCCTCGCAGGAGGGCGTGCGCCGCAAGGCCGCCGCCAACCCGCGCGGCATGCAAGGCTACGCGGCTGGGCGTTGAGAGGGAGGTCGGAGGTCATTCGAGCGGAAAAGGTCGTCACCACCCGACCGCATAGCCCGCGCGGCGGGGATCGGCGGCGCCGGTGTAGACGCCGGCGTGGGTGTCGTGGATGACCGCGCACACGGAGCCCGCGAGCCGGTTCCATTCGGGCCATTGCAGCATGTCGTGGCCGAGCCCGCGCAGTGCCTCGACGGTGGCGGCGGCGATGCGGCCCTCGACCGCCAGACGATTGGGATAATACTCGTGCGGCTCGAAGCTCGAGGGGAACGAGTAGGTCGAGAAGCGCGGCGCCTCGATGGCCGAGCGCAAGTCCATGCCGAATGCGGTAACGTTGAGGAACACCTGCAGCATCGCCTGCGTCTGCACGTCGCCGCCGGGCGTACCGAACGGCATCACGGCGTGACCGTCGATCACCGCGATCGCCGGATTGGGCGTCAGCCGCGGCCGCTTGAACGGCGCGACTTCCGAGGGGTGGCCGGCGACCGTCCACGACTGGCTGCCACGGCCCGACGGCACGAAGCCGGTGCCTGGAACCGCCTCCGCGTCATAGGAGCTGTCGGATGGCGTTACCGAGAAGGCGTTGCCGTCCCGGTCGATCACCGCGCAATAGGTCGTATCGGGCGAGGGACCGGGCGTGTGCGCCTTCGGCACGTCGGGCCTCAGGCGCGGGTAGCCGGCGATGGCGCCAGCGGGGGGCATCTCGGGGTAGGAGCGTGTCGCATCGATCTTGGCTCGCCGCGCGGCCTGGAAGGTGTCGGACAACAGCGTGTCCATGGGCACGTCGACGAAGCGCGGATCGCCGAAGTAGGCCTCGCGATCGGCGAACGTGAGCTTCAGCGCCTCGGTCAGCAGGTGGATGTAGGCTGGCGAGTTGTGGCCAAGCGCTGCGATGTCATCCTTGGCCAGCATGCGCAGCACCATGGCGAGGGCTGGGCCCTGGCACCAGGCGCCGCACGTGTAGACGTCGGAACCCTTGAAGCGCACCTTGACGGGCGGCTCGAGCCGCGCCCGGAACGCGCCCATGTCGGCCATCGTCAGCCAGCCGCCGTGCTTCTCGTGATAGGCGGTGATCGTGCGCGCGATGTCGCCTTGATAGAACGCAGCGTGCGCGGCCCCAAGGCCTGCCGCGCGGCCGCCCTTGGCGGCAGCCGCGGACTCTTGGTCGACCATGTACTGCAGCGAGCGCGCGAGATCGGTCTGGCGGAAGATGTCGCCGGGTTGGGGCGGCTTGCCGCCGGGCAGGAAGATTTTCGCGTTCTCCGCGAACTTCCGGTACTTGGCTTCGTTCTGCTGAATCGTCTCGCAGAATTTCGGGTCGGCGGGGAAGCCGTCGCGAGCAAGGCGGATCGCTGATTGTGCGACATCGCCGAAACTCATGGTGCCGTAGCGCTCGAGTGCGGTGATCCACGCCGACGGCGCGGCGGGCACCACCGCGCGCATCAGGCCTGCCGGAATTGCGCCGTTGTGGTTCTTCCGGAAATATTCCGACGACGCCTTCATCGGCCACACGCCGAGCCCGTCGATGGTGACGACCTCGCCGGTCTTGGCAAAGCGGATCATGATCGGCGCGACGCCCGCCACATTGACCAGATCACAGCTGGGGACGCCGAGCGCGAGGCCGGCAGCGACCCCGGCATCGACCGCATTGCCGCCAGCCTCCAGGATCAGGAAGCCCGCATGCGCAGCCGCGAATTGCCCGCACGAGATCATGTGGCGCGTGCCGGTCAGCACGTTGCCGTGCCCGCCCGTGCCCTTGAGGCCGATCACGTCGCCGCCAGTCCCCATCGAGGCTGCCATCTGCGCACTCCTGTGCTGCTGGACCAGATGCCGAAGCGTCCACCGGAACGTGCGGTGTGCGCAAGGGGAATAAGCGAGGATGCTGACGCGGTCAGCGAGTGAGCCCCCGTACGTCGGCGTGGAAACGGTTCCCGGCCGTGGTCGGCGCGACGACGCCGGTACGGATGACGAAGTCGCCGAAGCGCTCGCCGTCGCGACGATCCCTGGCATAGGCGGTGAGCAGCGGCTCGAGGACGCGGACGATGCCGGCTTTATCGACGTCCTGGGCGACGAGTTTGTTCAGGCGCGAGCCGTCGAAGGCCGCGCCAAGGTAGAGATTGTACTTGCCGGGTGTCCGGCCCACGAGGCCGATCTCGGCGAGATACGGACGCGCGCAGCCGTTCGGGCAGCCGGTCATGCGGATGACGATGTCGTCGTCGCGCAAGCCAACGCGATCGAGCACGTCCTCCAAGGCCGTCACGAGCTCCGGCAGGAACCGCTCGCTTTCGGCGAGGGCTAGCGCGCACGTCGGCAGCGCGACGCACGCCATGCTGTTGCGGCGCAGGCCCGACGATGTGTCGATCGCGATACCGTGGGCTTTCAGGATCGCGTCGATTTTCTTTTTCGCGGCGGGTGCTACCCCAGCGATGATCACGTTCTGGTTCGCCGTGCAGATCATCTCGCCCTTGTGGATCGAAGCGATCTCGCGCAGCGCTGTTCGGAGCATATGACCCGGCCCATCTTTCGCAAGAGTGTCCTTGATGCGCCCGTTCTCGACGAAAAGACCGAGATGCCACCTGCCGTCGGCGCCCTTGGACCAGCCGAGATTGTCGCCGGTGTTGTCGAACTTGAACGGGCGCGGCGCTCCGAGCTTGAAGCCGCACCGTTTCTCCACTTCGGCACGAAACGTGTCGAGGCCGTGCGTCTCGATCGTATATTTGAGGCGCGCGTGCTTGCGAACCTCGCGATTGCCCCAGTCGCGCTGGACGGTGACGACGTGCTCGCCGACGGTTACCGCCTGCTCGGGTGTGCAGAAGCCCAGAACGTCGGCCGTGCGCGGGAAGGTGTCCAGCTCGCCGTGCGTCATGCCCATGCCGCCGCCGACCGTGACGTTCCAGCCGACGAGCACTCCGCGTTCCACAATGGCGATGAAGCCCAAGTCATGCGCGAAGATGTCGACGTCGTTGGACGGCGGCACGGCAACCACGGCCTTGAACTTGCGCGGCAGGTAGGTGCGGCCATAAATGGGCTCATCGTCCTCGCGTGCCTCCGGCACGACACCTTCGGCCGCGCCGCGCGTGTCTTGCACCTTTTCTCCGCCGAGCCAGATCTCGTGATAGGCGCCGGTCCTCGGCAACAGGTGGGCGCTCAAGTCTCGCGCCAAATCCAGCGCCGCTGCATGCGCCTCCGAAAGATGCGGGTTCGAGGTCGCGAGCACATTGCGATTGACGTCGCCGCAGGCAGCAAGCGTGTCCAGCAGTGCTGCATCGATCGCCTGCATGGTTCGGCGCATGTTCGACTTGACGACGCCGTGGAATTGGAAGGTCTGGCGGGTCGTGAGCCGCAGCGTGCCATTGGCGTAGTCTGACGCGATCGTGTCGAGCGCCAACCATTGGGCCGGTGTCACCACACCACCTGGAATGCGGACGCGGATCATGAAGCTGTAGGCCTTCTCCATCCGCTTCTTGGTGCGTTCCCCGCGCACGTCGCGGTCGTCCTGCAGGTAGGTGCCGTGGAAGCGCACCAGATACTGGTCGTCCTCGGCAATCGCGCCGGT
Source organism: Hyphomicrobiales bacterium (assembly GCA_031418955.1). Lineage (GTDB taxonomy): Bacteria > Pseudomonadota > Alphaproteobacteria > Rhizobiales > Hyphomicrobiaceae. Next base: position 8,839 of record JANOJW010000789.1, read on the forward strand.
CGCGACCTCGTCGAGGCCGCGCGCGATGGTGCCGCGCAACTGCCCGCTTGCTTCCTTGATCTTCTCGTTCTTTGTGCGTTTGTCGGTCATGGCGGTCACTCAGTAGACGTCGCGGAGATAACGGTTCGAGCGCCTGAGATCGTCCAGGCCTTGCAGGCCGAGAATGGTGGCGAGCGCCTTGTCGACGTCGCGCGCCATGGCTTTCTCGTCGCCGCAGACGTAGATCGTCGCGCCATCGCCGACCCAGCCGCGGAGTTCGTCGGTACGCTCGAGAAGCCGGTGCTGCACGTAGATCTTCTCGGGCTGATCGCGCGAGAACGCGACATCGATGCGCGTGAGGGCGCCGGATGCCAGATGATCCTGCCACTCGAGCTGGTAGAGGAAATCGGTCGTGAAGTTGCGCGCGCCAAACACGAGCCAGCTCTTGCCCTTCGCACCCATGGCTGCCCGCTCCTCGATGAAGGCGCGGAACGGCGCGACGCCCGTCCCCGAGCCGATCATGATGATTGGGCGCGCGCTGTCTGCCGGCAACCGGAAATGCCGGTTCGGCTTGACGTAGAGCTTCACGGCATCACCGGGCCGCTTGCCCGCCAGCCACGTCGAGGCGACGCCCTTGCGGTCGCGGTCGTGGCTCTGCCAGCGCACCGCGCCGACGAGCAGGTGCGTCTCGCCCGGATGTGCCGCGAGGCTCGACGCAACCGAATAGAGCCGGGAAGGGAGCGG
>JANOJW010000790.1:0-11809 GCA_031418955.1 Hyphomicrobiales bacterium
CAGGACGGCATGGCCTCGCGCGGCCACGTGCGTGCCTTCAACTGGGGCAACGGCAACGCCTTCGAACTCGACTTCCGCGACCCGGTGAACGGCGGCGACGACAGCGACTGGGCCGACAACGTCGACTTCGTGCACTTCTCGTCGCACGGTGGCACCGACGACAACGTGTTCACCGGCTGCTTCGGTCGGCGCGTTGATAAGTGCCGCTGGCGCTCGGACGAAGCGCGCTTCGGCAACAAGGAACTTGAGTACCTGTGCCTGGACGCGTGCAACAGCCTGGACCTGACGGGCAACGTCATCGCCACCTGGCAGGGCACGTTCCACGGGCTGCGCATGATCTTCGGGTTCACCGACCTGGTGTCCGACTCATGGTGGACGGGGGGCCGCGGCCACGCCTTCGGCCGCCGCGCCGGCAACAACGAACGGCTCACCAACGCCTGGCTCGACGAGTGTTACTCGTTCTGGTGCGACGACAACCCGGTGGCGATGGCCGCCGGCCGGAACCAGGCCGACGCGCTGAACCGGCGCGACAACGAACGCCTGGGCGGCGGCTTCGGCGACATACCGAACAACCAGGTCGGCTGGTTTGCCTGGCGCTGGCGTTCCTGATCGCGCTCGCACTGCAGACAAGGAGAAACACCATGGCACTCACCTTTCAGACCAAACTGCCGCGCGACATTCCGAGCAAGGCGCGCGTGTACAGCTTGCCGGCACCCAAGGTCTCGGCCACCAGTCTCAAGTCGCTTGCACGCGGCCTGGGCCTGGGCGATGCCGACTTCGACCTGCTCACATCGAGCGACCGCATGGGCTACATCGGCGGGCGCTGGCAGATCGAGGTGCGGCGCGCGTCGGGCGCGCTGCAGGCGGTGGATGTGGACCGCTACGGCATCGACTCCGGCAAGCCTTTCGAGCTGAGCGACCGGCGCGCCCAGGGGCTGGCGGCCAAGTTCCTGACGCAGAGCAAGCTGGTGCCGATGGCGTCGGCCCGGCCGCTGAAGGTCACGCACTTGCGCGGGGCAGACGCCGACGTGAAGGGCGAGACCTTGACCGAACGGCTTCTGGATGCCGGCGTGGTCTATGGCCGCATGGTCGATGGCATTCCCGTCACCGGCCCGGGCGGGCTGGCGATGGTTCACATCGACCCGGCCGGCGCGGTGGTGGGCGTGCGCAGCACCTGGCGCGCGCTGGGCAAGTCGGCCGGCACGGTCAAGATCAAGCCGATCGACTGGGCCATCGAAGGCTTGGAGAAGGAAACCGATGGGCTGATCGGCAAGGTTTCGGTGCTGAAAGCGCAGTTCGGCTACTTTGAGCTCGGTGCGCTCGACCGGCAGACCGTGCTGGAGCCGGCCTATGCGTTCGTGTACGTGGTGCACAACGAAGGCATCAACAGCAAGCATGTGCACGTGGTGCATGCCGGCGACAAGGCCTACGGCAAATTGCTGGGCCGGCGCCGCTTTCCGGCCGCGGCACAGAAGACGCGGCGCGGATAGCTGTTGAACCCATTTTGCGGATCATGGAGGTTCTGATGATCGCCAGACTCACTTCATTGACGGCCGTGGCGGCCGCTGCGTCGGCGCTGTTCGCCGGCTGCCAGCCCAAGACCGAAGCGCCGCCGCCGGCGGCGCAGACCGAGACCCCGCAGCCACCGGCTTCCGCCGTGGCCGCAACGCCCGCGCCACCCGCACCCCCTGCGCCTCCGGCGCCGCCGCAGATCGTCGAGATCTCGCCGGCCGAGGTGCAGAAGATGCTGGAGAAGCGTGTCACGCGCGCCTTCGTGCCGGGCGAGGTGGTGGTCAAGATGAAACCGAGCGCGCGCGCCCGCACGATGGCCACGGCCGACATGGCGCGCATGCAGATCCAGCCGGCCGAGCAGCTCACCTCGGGCGGCGAGCAGATCTTCCGCGTCGCGCCGACCGTGGCCGCGGCGATGGCGCCGCAGGCGATGCGTGACCGCACGCTCGCGCTGGTGAAGCAGCTCGCGGCCCGGCCCGACGTGCAGTACGCGCAGCCGAACTACATCTTCCAGATCGCCGCGGTGCCGAACGACCCGGCCTTTGCGCAGCAGTGGCACTACTTCAACAACGGCAGCGGCCCCAACCTGGCGCCCGGCGGCATCAACCTGCCGCAGGCCTGGGACACCAACAAGGGCTCCGATGCGGTGGTGGTGGCCGTCATCGACACCGGCATCCTGCCCAACCACCCCGACATCGCCGGCTCGCCCAACCTGGTGCCGGGCTACGACATGATCAGCGATGCGTTCATCGCCAATGACGGCGGCGGGCGTGATGCCGACCCGACCGACCCCGGCGATGCGATCGCCGCCAATGAGTGCGGCAACAACCCGGCCCAGGGCAACAGCTGGCACGGCACACACGTGGCCGGCACGGTCGGCGTGGGCAACACCAACAACGGCGTCGGCGTGGCCGGCGTCAACTGGAACGTCAAGCTGCAGGCCGTGCGCGTGCTCGGCAAGTGCGGCGGCACGATGGTCGACATCAACGACGCGATCCGCTGGGCCGCCGGCCTGCCGGTGCCGGGCGTGCCGAGCAACCCGACGCCGGCCCGGGTGATCAACATGAGCCTGGGCGGTGCGTCGCCGTGCTCGGCCTCGCCGGCCACGCAGTCGGCCATCAACGATGCGGTGGCGCGCGGCACGGCCGTGGTCGTGGCGGCCGGCAACGACGCCTCGAACGCGGCCAACTTCCTGCCGGCCAGTTGCAACGGCGTGATCACCGTGGCGGCGAGCGACTTGCGCGGCCGGCTCGTCACGCGCTACTCGAACTTCGGTGCGCGCGTGGACCTGCTCGCCCCCGGTGGCGACACCGCGCGCGACGACAACGGCGACGGCCAGAACGACGGCGTGCTGTCGATGATCCAGGGCGGTTACGCCCGCTACAACGGCACTTCGATGGCCAGCCCGCACGTGGCCGGGGTGGCTGCGCTGGTGCTGGCCAACCAGCCCAGCTTGACGCCAGCGCAACTGCTGGCGCGGCTGAAGAGCACGGCCTTGCCGCGCACCAGCTCCGAGTGCCCGCAGCCGTGTGGCGCAGGCCTGGTGAATGCGCTGGCCGCGGTGGGGGGTGTCGCGCCACCACCACCGCCACCACCGCCATGCCAGTCGTCCGCCCCGGACAGGATCTCTTTGAGCAGTCCCGCGTCTCCAGCTGCGGCGGCGGCCAGCGCGAGACGCACCGTCGTTTCGGTCTGCTGGCTGCCCCGATACACCCGAGCAATCTCCGCGAACTCGGCAGCCTGCTTGGCAGTCTCGGGTGGCAGGCAGATCGGTCCCGAGCGCGTCCGCTCTGCCGCTCCGATGAACTCGAGCGCATTGCGAGCGATGGCATCGATCCGCTCCTTCTGCGCAGGCGAAGCAACGGTCTCGAGCCAGATGACACGATCCCTGGACCCGCGAGCCTCCTCCGCGACCTTTTTCAGTTTCTCGATTTCGGACTTCTGCTCTTCCAAAGTGCCCTTCTGGCCCTCGATCTCGTCGGTCCGGCGCTTGACGAGTTGTTTGGCATCCGTGATCTCCCGTTGCAGATCGGTGCCATTGCGTTCGAGGCTCGCGTTGCTGGTCCGCAAATCCTTGATCCGCGCGTCCTCGCCCAGAATCCACTCCTGGCGCGGCATCAGCACGCCGACGATGAGACCAGCCGCACATGTGACGATTGCGACGGCGATCGTCCGGCGCCAACTCACGATCGATCGTCGCGCCGTCGAGATCATTTGCTGCAACCGCTCGGCGACACGCGCCGCGTCCGCATCGAAACTGACCTCGGAGGCCTCGGATACGCCCATCGCCTGGGCGAATGTCAGCTGCTGCAGATTGGGCGGCAGCTCGCTGATGCGCGGCATCGTTGCGTCGTTGAGCAGTACGGGCAGCACCGGGATGCCGCGGGTCAGGGCGCGGCTGATCTCGAAGCGGACGAAATCATGCGGGTCGTGGAGGCGTCGTGTGCCTTTGTCATCCACCACGTCGGCCCAGCCGCGATCGATCAGCACCACCATCGATGAGCTGTCGTCGACCTCGCGCTCGAGCGTGTCGATCCAGGGCTCTCCGCCTTTCAGGCCAGCGCCACCATCGTGGCCGCTGGTGTCGAGGAATACGCCCTTGTCGCCGAACGCCTTCGCCAGCGCATCCCTCAGGCGCTTGGCGCTCACCTCGCTGATGGAGCGGCGATAATTGATGAAAACACGGCCTGGCATGAAATGTCCCCAGGTAACGGTTGTATCCTTGGAAACTACGCTGGAACCTTCGGCCTCTGCAACGCCTCACCGCACCTGCGGGCCCACGACCTCGCACATGAGCCGGATCGAGTTCATCACGCGGTCGTGCGGGATCAGGCCGCCGCAGTTCATTTCCGCAAGGATGCCGTCGAGCCCGAGTGTCGCCTTCAGCTCGTTGATGCGGTCCGCGACCTCGGCCGGATCGCCGACGATCACCTTGCCAGCGAGCGTCTCCTCGTACGTGACATTGAGCAGCGCCTGCGCACGCGCGCCACGGTTCTCGCCGGCCGCGACCCCCGCGAGGCCGACGGTCTTGGCGATGTGGGCACCAAGCTCGCGGTAGAACGGCATGATCGAGGGCTCAGGCTCGTGCCGCGCCGCCGCGCTGTCTTCGCCCACATAGACCGGCACGCGCAGGTAGACGCGCGGCGCGCCAGCATGGCCCGCGTCCCGCCATGCCTGGCGATAGGCGGCGATATGCGGGCCTAACTCCTGCAACGTGCCCTGCCTGACCGCGATCAGGATCGGATAGCCCTGCGCGCCGATGCCGGGATAGGTGTCGTAGGAGGAGGCTGCGACCCGGATCTCGGGGAATGGTTTCTGCAGCGGCTTTGGCACGAGATGGACGTCGCGGAAGGTGTGGTAGGCGCCCTCGTGCGAGAACCGCTCCTGGGTGAACGCCTTCTCGAGGATCGCCAGCACCTCGGCGAAGCGCTCCCGGCTCTCGGCATAGGGAATACCGTAGGCTTCATAAGTGCTCGCAAAGCCCGAGCGCCCGACCCCGAAGATCAGGCGGCCGCCACTGATGTGATCGACGGTCGCCACCTCCTCGGCGAGTCGCAGCGGATGGCACAGCGGCAGCACCTGCACCGCGATGCCGATCTTCATGCGCTGCGTGCGCGCGGCGATGGCGCTGGCGATGTTCAAAGGTGCTGCAAGCACCGACCGGCCCGGATTGACGTGCAGCTCCGCCAGCCAGCACACGTCGAGACCGTAGCGCTCACCAGCCTCGATCTGCGCGAAGGCGTCGCGGAAGGCGCCAGCCTCGGTCTGGCCCTTGCGGCGCCAGAACTCCTCGAACATGCCGAGCTCGAAGGCCATCGCCCACCCGTTGTGCAGCTCTCGAAATCGAAGAGCCCTGAGAGGCTATCGGCCGCCGCCGCCGGTGGCAATCGCCGGACGCGCCATTGCCGGACGCGCCGGACGCGCCTGTCGGTTGCGAACGATTGGATCTCGACCGAATGGATGTCGAGTGGCGGTGACAATGTTGGGTGGCGGCACTTGCCAGCCTTGGTGAATTCGGCCACCGTTCGCGCAGTCGGTCGGGACTGGCGCTGCGAGAGGCAAGACGTGGAATTCCGTCAAGGATTGCCGACCGGCTCGATTGTCGGCGGCGACTACCGCATCATCGACGTGCTGGGCCAGGGTGGGTTCGGCCTCACCTACAAGGGTTTCGATACCCGCCTCAACTCCACCGTCGCGATCAAGGAATACTTTCCAGCCGACATGGCCTTCCGGGAGGCCGGCTCCAGCGTCCGCGTGCGCTCGACCAGGGAGGAGGGCGTCTTCGCCTGGGGGCGCGAGAAGTTCCTCGAGGAGGCGCGCACGCTCGCCCGCTTCCGCCACAAGAACATCGTGCGCGTGGCCCGGCTGTTCGAGGAGAACCACACCGCCTACATGGTGCTCGACTTCGAAGAGGGGCCGAGCCTCGCCGAATGGCGCGCCGGGCTCGGGCGGCCACCGCGGCAGGACGAGCTCGACCGCATCGCGTCGCTGATACTCGACGCCGTCGAGGTCGTGCACACCGGCGGCATCCTGCACCGCGATATCAAACCGCAGAACATCATCATGCGCGGCGGCGTCGAGCCGGTGCTGATCGACTTCGGCGCGGCGCGCGCCTCGCTCGGCCAGCGCTCCAAGACCGTGCACGCGATCGTCACGCCCGGCTACTCGCCCAAGGAGCAGTACGCGCTCGACGTCGACCGCCAGGGGGCGTGGAGCGACATCTACGCGCTGGGCGCGACGCTGTATTTTCTCGTCACCGGCCACTCGCCGCCCGACGCGCTGACCCGCGACCTCGAATCGGCGATGCCGATGGAGCCGGAGGCGGGCGAAACCTATCGCGAGAGTTTCCTCAGCGCGGTCGACATCGCCATGCAGGTGCGCGCCGAGGACCGGCCACAGTCGATCGACGAGTGGCGGCCGCTGCTGTTCAGCGAGGCGCCGACGGTTGCGCCCGCGCATCGCCGCCGCCGCGAGGAAACGCGCATCGAGACCGTGATCGCGCCGCCGCAGGGGAGCCGTCGCACGCCGACCAACCGTGCCACAGGCGCCGAACCGCGCGGTGATGGGCGCGCGCCCCGCAACGTCTCGTTCGACGAGATCGGGCCGCCGCCCGAGCCGCCGGTAAAGAGCCGCGTTGGCGCCATGCTGGGCGGACTGCTGAGCGTCGGCGCGCTGGCCGCGGGCTTGTGGTACTACGCGGGCGTGCATCTGCCCGCCCGCGACGACGCCGCCTGGCGCGCGGCGGAGGCAGCCCGCACGATCCAAGCCTACGATGCGTACCTCGCGGCTTATCCCACCGGGAGATTTGTTGCCGACGCCCGCGCCCGACGACTGCAACTCGCGACCGTCGTGCCGCCGGCACAGCCGAGCCAAGTGCCAGCACCGGCGCCACCGCCGCCGCCAATCCAACCACCTGCGCCACCGCCGATCGCAAGTCCGCAGCCGCCGACAATCGCGCCTGGAGGTCCGGGTCCGGTCGCGGGGCCGCAAGCGCCGGTGCCCGAACAGCCGCCGCAGACTGCGCCGCCGGTGCTTGTCCCGCAGCCAGAGCCGCCGGCGCAACCTCCCGCCCAGCCCCCGCGCGTGGCCAATCCGCCAGCATCGCCATCTCGGCCGCCGCTACCCGCACGCGCCTTGCCCGATGCCTTGCCGCAAGCCGAACTCGAGCGGCTGCAGCAGACGGTTACGCCTTCGCGGTTCCGGCTGGTGCCGATCAGCACGCAGCGCGTGCGCGGCTTCTCCGAGCAGCATGCCGACTTCGCAGCCGAACTCGAGCGGCTGTCCGGCGGGCGCCTGACCATCACCGCCGGCTCACCCGACGACATCGGCGGCTCGACGAACATCCTGCGCGAGGCCGCCCGCAACCAGCTCGACTTCATCGGCTGGCATTCGCCCGTGCTGAGCGCCGGCCGCCGCCGCGCCTACTGGCTGTTCGCGGGCACCGTGCCGTTCGGCCTGGCGCCAGCCGACCATGTCCGATGGCTCAGAGCCGACGGCGCCCGCCTGCTCGAGCAGACCTATGCGCGGGATAGTTTCCAGGTTCGCGTCATTCCTTGCGGCATCGCCGGGGGGCCGGGCGCCTGGTTCCGCCGCGAGATCCGCTCACCCAATGATTTCCGCGGACTGAAGGCGCGCGCGCCGGGCCTCGCGTCCGACGTCCTCCAGCGGCTCGGCGCCACCGCGGCTTCGGTGCAGAACACCGAGCTCGTCGCGGCGTTCGGCGCCAACACCGTGGACGCGGTGCTCGATCATACGGCGCGCACCGCGACCTTCGTGCGGACGCCGCCGACGCCGCCGCTCGCTGCGGCCTACCATTTCCCGAGCTGGCACAGCCCGAGCTACCTGTTCGAGGCGATACTCTCGCCGGCGATGTGGAGCGCCATGCCGCAAGCCCAGCAGCGGCTCGTCGACGAGGCGTGCCGGCGCAATCTCGACCGGTGGGCGACGCAATTCGAGAGCACCCAGACCGAGGTGCTGACGCAGATCCGCAATGCGCGCATCGCCGTGCGCCCGTTCACCGGCCCGACGCTCGAGGCGTTGCGCAAGGCGGCAACCGACGTGCTCGCCGAAGAGGCCGCGCGCAGCCCCGACTTCAAAGAAGTCCTCGACAGCTACAACAGGTTCAGGCGGTAAGTGGGGCGCCCTACCACTGCCCTCGCCATAATCCTGCGCGAGTTGCGGGGCACTTGGGGCCTCACGTTTCCTGGCCGTCCGGATTGTGAGGAACTTTCATGCGCACCGCTGCTCTCGCCACCGCACTTGCCGGCGGCCTCCTGCTGTCACCGCTCGCTGGCACGCACGTCGCGGCCCAGGGTGGCGGCACGCCGAAAGTGGTCGAGCTGACACCCGACGAGATCAAGGAGCGGGACCTGCGCCGGGACTGCAAGGTGAAGATCTGCTCGGCATTCCACACGCGCAAGGCGGACGGCGGCGACATCGCCTGCAACGTGCTGAAAAGCTTTCGCAAGGAGCAGCTGACCAAGGTCATCGAGAAGGCCAAGGTGTCGTGGCCGTGGGGCGCGGTGCGCTGCGTCGCCGACATCAAGCTGAAGCGCGCGGATCTGATCAAGGCGATGACCGACGAGCGCTACGAGGCGCAGCTCGACCGACATCAGGTGCGCTGCGAGGTCGAGCGCGAGAAAGAGGACAAGGCCGAAATCCGATTCGAGTTCGCGCCGAAAGTCACCTTCGAGAAGGGCAAGGCGACCAAGGCGGCGCTGAACTGGGGCACCATCGAGGCGCCGGCGCTGGTCAAGGGCGCGATGTGGACGGCGACCGCGACCGACAACACGTTCAACGTTTTGCAGTCGACGCTGGTCGAGGACATCAACGATTTCGTCGGGACGAAGTGCCTCGAGGTTCAGAGCGAGTGGCAGAAGTAGGCGAGGTGGCGGCCGGGCCGCAGACAGGCTCTTAGAGCCTGTGGCATCTGCAGTTGGCTCGAGCGAATAATCCTGCCTAGAGTGCGCCCGGCGCAATCACATCTCGACAGGGACAAAGATACGATGCAGGAACGTAATCTCGGCACGTCGGGCCTGCGGGTCTCCGTCGTCGGCATCGGCTGCAACAACTTCGGCGGGCGCATCGACACCCGCGAGTCGGGCCGCGTCATCGACAAGGCCATCGACCTCGGCGTCACGCTGTTCGATACCGCGGACATGTACTCCAACCGCGGCGGCTCGGAGACCGCCATGGGCGAGGTGCTGAAAGGGGCCAAGCGGCAGAAGATCGTGCTGGCGACCAAGTGCGGCATGCAGATGGACGAGGCCGGGAAACTGAAAGGCGCCTCGCGTCGCTACATCATGAGCGCGCTCGATGGCAGCCTGAAGCGGCTGCAGACCGACTACATCGACCTCTATCATGTGCATCAGGTCGATCCGTTGACGCCGATGGAGGAGACGCTGCGCACGCTCGATGATCTCGTGCGCGCGGGCAAGGTGCGCTACGTCGGCCTTTCCAATCATCCAGCCTGGATGGTGGCGGCCGCGCAAGAGACGGCGCGGCGCTGCAATCTCAACGCGTTCGTGTCGTGCCAGGACGAGTACAGCCTGCTGATCCGCGATGCCGACCGCGAGCTGATGCCGATGATGTCGCGCTACGGGCTCGGCCTGCTGCCCTATTTCCCGCTAGCCTGCGGACTGCTCACCGGCAAGTACACGCGCGGGGCGATGCCGCAGGGCGCCCGCCTCACCGAGACGAAACGGTACCAGGACAAATACCTCAATGAGCGCAACTGGCGCATCGTCGACGAACTGACCGGCTTTGCGAAGAAACGCGGGCACACACTCCTCGACCTGGCGTTCTCCTGGCTGCTGGCGCGCCCGAACGTGGGTAGCGTCATTGCCGGCGCGACCAGCCCCGAACAGGTCGAGGCCAACGTCAAGGCCGCGTCCTGGCAGCTCACGGCCGAGGATCTGGCCGAAGTCGACCGCATCACCAAAGCCGCGTGAGGCTGCCGGGATCGGTCGTGGGTGTGGGCGGACACGCATCCGCACTCACGATTGCTCTCGCGACCCAAGCCCTGGCGACTCAGATACGGCTCCCGACACACTCAGGAGCACGCCATGGCCCGCTCGCATCCAGCCCTTACACGCGACGGCGAGATCGCGCCCGCAGCAGTGGATACGTCCGGCGGCTGGGGAGGCCGCGTGTTTCTCATCGCAGCGCTCGGTGGCTTTGCGCTGGTCGGCAAGATGCTCGGCGTCGACCCGATCCGCCAGCCGCTCGGCTATCATGACTTCGCCGACGTGCGGACCTGCCTGGGCATTCCCAACGTCCAGAACGTCCTCTCCAACCTGCCGTTCCTGGCCGTCGGCATTGCCGGGCTGCGGTGGCTGCGCCGCTGGGATGCCGCCGTCGACGCGGAACTCGTGCCGGCCTACGCGACGCTGTTTCTCGGGATCGCCGCGACCGCGCTCGGCTCCATGTACTACCACTGGGCGCCGTCCTCGCCGACGCTGTTCTGGGACCGCCTGCCGATTGCGGTGGCCTTCATGGGGCTGTTCGCGGGCGTCCTCGGCGAGCGCATCGGCCCCCGCATCGGGCGCGCCGTGCTCTGGCCGCTCGTCGTCTTTGGTGTTGCCAGCGTGATTTATTGGCATGTCACTGACGACCTGCGCCCCTACGCGGTCGCGCAGTTCTTTCCGCTGCTGACGATCCCGCTGTTGCTGGCGCTGTTTCCGGCCCGCTTCAGCCGCGGCGGTGACCTGCTGGCGGCGATCGGCTGCTACGTCGTGGCGAAGGGGTTCGAGGAGGCCGACAAGCCGATCTATACCGCCCTCGGCGGGATCACCAGCGGGCACGTCCTGAAGCATCTCGCCGCCACCGTCGGCGTCTGGCTCGTGGTGCGCATGCTGATGCAGCGTCGGCCGGTCGCGCGGGGCTGACTACAGCGCCGGATGCGGAGTGGGCATCCGAAGGCGCAAGCGACACAGCGCCGGATGCGTCTTGCTGGAGGCAAGCCTAGAGCGAGTGGGCATCCGAAGGCGCAAGCCAGTCGGTCAGTGCGTGAAGCCGCCGGGATCGGGCTTCATGCCGGTCACCCGCTCGAGCGCGATGGCCGCCAGCACCTTGTCCGACAACGTCTTCTTGACCGGTTGACCGGGGACGGGCTCGAGCGCGGCCTGACTTTGCGCCGCCGACAGCACCGACACGGTCGCGAACGAAGCCGGCGACGGCGCATCGTTTGCGCATCCAGCCAAGCTCACCGCGAAAGCAGCGACGACGACAACCGTCCGAAGCATGTCCCCTCCCCAACGCACCGACGAAATCTTCTCTGGCTCGACTGTCCCGCCTCTCGAGGGGCGCTGGATCGCGAGCCTTAACCAGGCTGGCACGCTAGTCCGCGATCTAGCTGCACGCAAGCGCGGCGAATCGGTCGGGGAACCCGATCGTGACGCAGGGTCGCCCGACCGGCGCCCGATTCGGCCCTGTCGACCCGCTTTCCAGCGTGGTTAGGAATGTCCTGCCAGGGCTGTGGATAACTCTTTCATCGGCGGTGCATTTCGGGCCGTTTCGATCCGCTCCGGACCACCTGTCCAGATCCCGGCAACCAACATTGCCGCCAGGTTTCCGACATTCCGCCCACCAATTTACGAGATTTTGATCCGGAGGCGGACATCTTAGCCGTCATCGAAGGCCCACGATCACGGCGCGAACGACGCATCGATCGAACAAGAGGCCGGTGCGAGGACTTCAACGGAGTAGGGTGACCCATGGCTCGTTTCGAGGCCGAGAGCCGCGACATGATCGAGAGTGCCGAGCAGACCGGCGCGCCCGACGCGCTGTTCGAGCTCGG